>JACQMD010000140.1 GCA_016203755.1 Candidatus Roizmanbacteria bacterium | reverse complement strand
AGTTCTCCTGTTTCTCTTTTTGTTTTTGCTACCGAACGCTACGTTTCAATGTTTTCCCTGCGGTAAAGCCGGGAGTCTTGCGGGCGGTAATTTTTATTGCCTGTCCGGTTTGCGGATTGCGGCCGGTTCTGGGAGCGCGTTTCCGTACAGAGAACGTGCCAAATCCGGTAATGACTGCTTTATCACCTTTTTTAAGGGTATCTGCAACACCTTTAAATACTGCATCGACTGCATCTTTTGCTGCTTTTCGAGTTAGGTCAGCTTGTCGTGCAACATAATCAACGAGATCTGCTTTTGTTAACGACATATACTATCCACCTCCTCTCCAAAATAGACTAATACGAATCTAAAATAAATTAGAATAGAGTTTAGACTATTGTGATACTTTATAAACTGTACACACTTTTGGAAGGGTTGTCAAGAAGGGAAAAATGAATTAGCCATTAGGGTTTAGCCATTAGCCACTAGTGAAAATGCTATTGGCTAATCTCTAATGGCTAGTGGTTATTTTACTATCTCTGTCACCTGTAGTTCGCGGAGAAGTGTTATTTTAATACTGCCTGGAAAATTGGGGTATTGCTGCGCAATTTTTTCTTTTATTTTTTGCGCAGTCATCATAGTTTGTGCATCGTCAAGTTGTTGCGGGTTTACTATGACACGTATTTCCCGTCCTGCTTGCATTGCATATACTTCCTCAACGCCAGGGAATTCTTTGGCAAGCGCTTCCATTTCTTTCATACGTGTTACATAATCACCCAATTCTTCCATCCGTGCACCAGGGCGAGCACCGGATATGGAGTCGGCAATATACACGACTACTGCCTCAGGCGATGCAAAGGGTACGTCTTCGTGATGTGATGCAACACAGTCAATGACTTCTTTGGGTATATTGAGCCGCTTCAACAGTTCAACGCCGAGTTCTATATGGTTGCCTTCTCGATCCATTACTACTTTTCCAATATCGTGAAGAAGACATCCCAGTTTAACGATATCTACCTTAAGTCCCAATTCGTGTGCGATAGAAATTCCGATTTTTGTCTCCTCGAGTGTATGGGCAATCATGTTTTGTCCATAGGAGAAGCGAAATTTAAACCTGCCCAGAAGCGAGATGAGTTCCTGCGGAAGATTGTATATTTGTATGGTATGAGCCAGTTTCTCTCCTTCTTCAAAGATAATCCGATCGATTTCTTTCTTCACCTCATTAATCACTTCTTCGATACGAACTGGCTGGATACGGCCATCTTTGATCAGGCGGATGAGTGAAACCCGTGCAATCTCACGGCGTACCGGATCAAACGATGAGAGACGAATAACCCCGGCCTCGTCCAGATCTACATCAACTCCCGTTGCTTTCTCAAAGGTGCGGATGTTACGTCCTTCTTTTCCGATGATTCGTCCTTTTATTTCCTCATCGGCGACTTTTACCGTTGAGACAGTGTATTCCGCTACATAATCAGTTGCCCCGTGGCGCATCGCATCAACCAATATCTCCTGTGCTCTTCGTTTTGCATCCTCGCGAACCTTTGTCTCCGCAGCTTTTATTTGTTCAGCGATATCTTTTTGCAGTTTTTGCTCCCAGTACTTAAGTACTTCCTGTCGAGCTTCATCAGGAGTAAGTTTTGTTACTTGCTGGAGTTTATTTGTGAGTTCTTCTTCCCGGTTTTTGAGTTCTTTATCCCACTTGTCCAATGCTCCCCGTCTTTCTTCCAGGAGATTTTCGCGCTTGAGGATCTCCTCGAGTATTTTTTTCTCATCAGCATCTGATTTCTTTGAAAGTAATGCCATAGTAGTAACCGATTGTGAAATGGGAGAATAAAAAAAAGACGTCTGTATACTTACGACGCAACGGAGTCGTTTGGTGTTGGTGATAGTGAAACGGCTCTCATAGGTATCTTTCTTTTTATTCCCCTTCATTCACAAACCGTGACTCTTATTGTACCCAATGAGCAAGGATAAGTCAATCAATGGTATACTTACTTTGTATGAACAGACAAAAAGCATATTTTGGACTCGGGTGTTTCTGGGGGCCGGATGAATACTTTTCAAAGTTACCCGGGGTTACTAAAACAACGGCCGGCTATGCCGGAGGAGAAAAGAAAAATCCAACGTATACAGATTTAGGCGATCACACAGAAACGGTTGAAATTGAATATAATCCGGAAAAAATTTCCTATGATGAACTTCTTCACCACTTCTGGAATCAGCACAATCCCACATACGAAGCCAAACGTCAGTACCGGTCGGTGATTTTTTATAGTGATGATGAGCAGAAAAAACAGGCAGAAAACAGTATGAAAAAGGTGCATGAAAAATTAGACCATCCAATTGTTACTTCAGTTGAGCCGATGAGAGAATTTTACAAAGCCGAAGAATATCATCAGAAATATCTTGCGAAAAACCGCGGTGCGGTGTGCTAATCAGACAGTAAACTTCTTACCTATTCTTCTTTTAAAGAAATCGCAGAAACAACATCAATCATTTTCTGAAGATTGCCTCGTTCAGGCTCGGTAAGATTACTCATGTCACTAAAAAAAGTCTTCCTTATTTCATTATGAACCGCACCATAATCGTCAATCTCATATCCTTTATATGTTTCGTT
>JACQMD010000139.1 GCA_016203755.1 Candidatus Roizmanbacteria bacterium | reverse complement strand
TCCGGTCAACTTCGTAGGAAAAATCCACATGTCCCGGCGTATCGATAAGGTTAAGTATGAATTCTGAATTCTGAATTATAAATTTTTCATTTAGATTTTTGATTTTTGATTTTTGCATTTGATATCTCATCCTCACCGGCGCCAGCTTTATCGTAATCCCTCGTTCCCGAGATATCGGATTCCGGTCCAGCATCTGCTCATCATGTTTCCCCCGCTCAACCGTGCCCGTGATTTCCATGAGCCGGTCAGCCAATGTCGACTTTCCATGATCAATGTGGGCAATAATGGCAAAATTGCGGATGTTGGTCATGGGTATATTGTACTATACCCTACTATTTCCGTTATGAGGAATAACCAGATGCGGCTCCGGACTTGCATTTGCGTATAACACTCCGGAGATGACAGAAAAAAATATAGCGTTTCTTCATTCTGTTTTCAAAACAATCATAGAAGGGTAAGCCGGTATTGAGAAGACAGGAATTATCATCATGGACGGGCAGCAAGTATTCTATGGTATACTTTTCAATATGACCACTGGCGAATTGGGTATATTATTGGATAAAAAGCTTCGACCGCTTCAAAAATCCATCAAATCGATGGAAACAAACCTGCATAGTGAAATACAGACATTAGGCAAAAGGGTTACCGGCGTAGAATCATCTTTTCAAGATCAAATCAAGTCAGTAGAAGATAATCTGACTATACGAATTATTAACGTTGAATCTACGTTGCGAGGTGAGATTAAAGATACCGAGAAGCGACTTGGCAAAAAGATACAGAAGGAAATTCGGAAAGAAGAAAATCTGCTTCAAACATCGTTTAGCAATCTCATTAAGCAAGAAGTTGGTAAACAAATTGAACAATTTGAAGTATTAAAGTCAGCAATTGAAAAAGCCTTTGAGAGGACTACACGGAGATTTGAAAGTCTCGAAGAACGGATAGATACTATTGATCAGCGCACTCAACCTCTCTGATATGAACTGGGAACCTGCCAACGACGTACAACGGGATCTTCTCAACATTCTTGCTCACATCGATATGCCGCATGTGGATATGAAACGGATTGTGTGCTTTCGAAGCCGCGGATCTTCGTCCCGCGCGCGGGCGCGCATCTGGAGTTTTCCCAAGATCTGGCAACAGGCGCTCAATTTGCCGCCTCATTATGTGATTGAAGTATTGTCGGAAAAGTACGACAGATTGTCTATAGATGATAAAAAACGGGTATTGATCCATGAACTCTTACATATTCCAAAAAATTTCTCCGGATCGCTTCGTCCGCACAAAGCACACAACTGGAGACTGGACCATCGTATGGTAGAACGATTATTTCAACAGTATAAAAACAAAGGGTGATTGGGTAACTAGGTAAATGGGTGACCGGGTAAGTTTATCTTGTTACTCATTTCATACAATGCAATCCCGACCGCAACTGAGAGATTGAGAGAATCAACAACGCTGCTTTGGGGTATCCGCACGCTTGTCCCGACCATTGCATATTCTCTGCCAAGCCCTGCTCCTTCATTGCCAAAAATGAGCGAATAGGGTTCAGACAGGTTTACCCCTGACAACAGTTTCCTTCCATCGGTCATAAACGGATACAGATGGTGAGAAAATGCTCGTGTATAGTGTTCAAACAAATCAAAGTATGAGAAATTGATCCGAAAAAGAGCGCCCATTGAGGCACGTATCACCTTGGGATCAAATACATCAACCGCAGGACGGATGATAGCAAGATCTTGCAATTCATAGGCAACCATCGTCCGCATGATAGTTCCCATATTACCCGCATCCCGCGGGTTAACCAGTACCAGATGGTTGGCCTTTTGGATGGGCGACTGGTATTTGGTAAATACGCCGACCGCGTAACAATCTTCACGATTTGCAATCTTTCCGATGACGCCATCCGCATACTCACGTTTAATCTGATGCCGGTTACAGAGTTGAACAATCTTACCAACTCCTTCATTTGTTCCTCCCCGGGTATTGAGAAGCACTCTGTTAACAGAGTCAGGTTTGAGGCGCAAAAGCTCAAGCGTTGTATATACCCCAATTGCGTATGAATACTCCCGCTTTTTTTTGTACTGTTTCATAGTGATTCCCCCTACAGCATATCACATCTTTCAGCTTGTACTACTATTCGTTATACTATCCGTATGATTACCATTCTCCATGGAGATGATATTGTGGTATCCAGAAATAAGCTTATTGAGAATAAACGAATCGCTCGCGAGGAAGGAAAGGAAGTATTTACTCTTGAAGGGAAAGAAGCAGGTTTGAGTATGCTGGTGCAATCGCTTGAGTCACATTCTCTGTTTGGCGGTATGAAACTGGTAGTTATTGAGAATCTTCTGTCAAATCTTCGCGCAGGGAAAGCAAGAGATGAAATCATTGATTATCTGGTCGCGGGTAAGTTTGATGCGGACATGATTTTGTGGGAAGGGAAAAGTGTCGGCAGGCAACTCCTGAAACTCAAAAAACAAAAGCACATAAACGTTGCAGAGTTTAAAATGCCCGTAACGATTTTTAAATTCGTTGACTCAATTATGCCCGGCAATCAACAAACCACATTGTCAGCACTTGATGAATCACTCATAACTACCGTTCCCGAAGTTGTTTTTACTATGCTTGTCCGGCAATTTCGACTACTTATTGCGCTAACATATGGCGCTGACATTGACGAAACAAAACGCCTCGCGCCATGGCAGAGGGGAAAACTCAAACGTCAGGCAAGCGCTTTTACCGAAGAAAAATTAAAAAACGCATATAAAGAACTGCTTCTCATTGATTACCAAACAAAGACTGGGAAGAGTGCGCTTAACTTGACAAAACGAATGCAACAGTTTATCATCGAACTGTCGGAAGTATGATGATGTATGAAAACTAATGTGCCACCAGGAATTTTCCGCGGGTATGATCTTCGAGGTATTGCCGATACGGAACTGACTGATGAAAACGTCCGTGCTTTAGCTTCCGGATACGCTACGTATCTTCTTTCGAGACGAATTTACGATACGGTGTTGGGCCGCGACTGCCGCATTTCAAGTCCACGAATTCATGATGTTGTTGTTGAAACACTCCTTAATGCCGGAATCACCGTCTACGATATTGGCGAAACGATTTCACAAATGGCATATTTTGCGCAGTACCTGTTCCGTTCCAAAGGCATGATGATGATTACGGCTTCCCACAATCCGAAAGAATATAACGGCATGAAACTCGGAACCGGATTTTCTCAAACCATGGAAACAGATGAGGTACTCGCATTCCGTGATCTGGTACAACAGGGAACATTTACGACAAGAACAACCAAAGGAAAACATGTGCAACAGGATATTTATAAGGAATACGAAACTGATCTTTTCCGTCGGGTTGATGAAATTGGAAAATTTAAAATTGTCGTTGATTCATGTAACGGAAGTACCGGACCCATTTTGCCCGCTATTCTTCGTCGTGCAGGATGCGAAATCATAGAACAAAATACTAATCCTGATGGTAATTTTCCGTTGGGAACGCCCGATCCGACAGAACGGGATGTGCAGGAACGGCTTGCCAAACGCGTCATATCCGAAAAAGCAGATCTAGGATTTTCGTATGATACAGATGGGGATCGAGTGGGCATCGTTGACCAAAGTGGATCGCTTATCTGGAACGATACGCTCGTTGCTATTTTTGCCAAAGACATTCTAGAACACATGCCGGGATCAACTATAGTATTCAATACGCTCTGTTCAAAACAAGTACGGGAAACAATTGTAGCAAGCGGCGGGAAACCCATGATATGGAAAACCGGCCATTCATTTATTAAGGCGAAAGTAAAAGAAACCAATGCACCCTTTGGCGGTGAACTTTCAGGACACTTCTTCTTTATGGACAATTTTTACGGACACGATGACGGCGCCATTGCATCACTTCGTCTTCTTTCCTATTTGACGAGGAAGAAACAAACACTCGCGCAAGCAGTTTCTGAACTCCCGCACTATATTTCCAGCCCTGAGATAAAACTTGGCCTTGCTGATGCCATTAAATTTCAACTGATCGATAATGAAATCTCAAACGATCTTCGAAAACTCTATCCCGAGGCAGAATATTTGACTATCGATGGAATCAGGATGGATACCAAGGAAACGATGGCAGTTATCCGCGCATCCCAAAACGGCCCGTATATAACCATTAAATTTGAGGCAAAAACCCAGGAAGAGTACGATACACTCAAAAAACAGATTCATGCTATACTTAAAAATTATTCACAAATTAAATTTGACGAAGGCGTCAATATTCATGCGTTTGATTAAAATTGTAGTGTCGCATAGTATGCGGCATGAGGCCATTTAATAATCGGCACTACAAGTCCTTATGACAGACACAGCCCTTTTATCACTCCAGCAATTGCCCGACCAGGCACGTCAGGCGTGGGAAGAAACTGACCAGCTTGATGCATTGAAAAATTATCATCATATTGAAAACATCGTCATTGCCGGAATGGGCGGTTCTGCATACAGTTACTACGTGGTCAAAAGTTTGTTTGAACATGAACTGAAAGTTCCCTTGTATTTATCGAACGACTATCGTCTTCCCGGATTTGTCGGCAAAAAAACGTTCGTTGTTGGTTCATCGTATTCGGGGACAACAGAAGAAACGATTGCATGTACAAAAGAGGCAATAAAAAAAGGAACACTGGTAACCGCAGTCACTGCAGGAGGAGAATTATCCAAAATACTAACCGAACACAAGCTTCCTCATTACAAATTTGATCCCAAACATAATCCGGCAGGCCAACCGAGGATGGGGCAAGGGTACATGATTATCGGGCTTCTGGGGATTTTAATTAAAATTGGACTTATCAGGCGGCCTGATCTCAACGCATCTCTCAATACACTCTCTCAACATATTCCTGCAATCCAACAGGAAGCGGAGCGGCTCGCAACGAAACTGCGTGACCGAAACGTGGTATTTGTTGCAGCTGAACACTTGGCAGGAAATGCGCACGTGGTAAGGAACCAAACAAATGAAACAGCAAAACAGTTTGCAGACTACCATATTGTGCCGGAGATGAATCATCATCTTCTCGAAGGACTCAAAAATCCAAAAGATGCCAATCTTTCATTTGTGTTTTTTAACTCGACATTGTATGCTCCGAAAAACCAGAAGCGCATGCTACTCACCGAAGAAGTAGTTTCCAAAAACGAGCGTGAAGTGAGTCGCTACGAAACAAAAACTGGCGACAAACTTGCTGAAGTGTTTGAACTGTTACTTCTTGGAGGTTATTTAACCTATCATTTAGCCGCCTTCTACGGTGAGGACCCCAACAAGATTCCGTGGGTGGATTACTTCAAAAGCAAACTGTCCTCTTGAAACGTTTGTTGACCTCTTGCTATACTGAAT
>JACQMD010000138.1 GCA_016203755.1 Candidatus Roizmanbacteria bacterium | reverse complement strand
TCATCCGGCAAAAAGTATTTGCTTGCTAATTCAATGTCGCCGGCTTCAAGGGCGGCGATGAAAAGCGCGAGCGTCTCCTCTGGAGTTGCGCCGCCGTACGTATCATTGCGATATTCATCCTCCAAATTGTCAAAATACTCAAGAAGCATTCGCCGCTCACGCGCTTCCGGATTAAAGTACGCACCGTAGGAAAAGACAGCCGCTCCAACCCCCACAATAACCAAAAACCACACTAAAAATTTAATACCTCTTCGATTGAGCATGCGCGTAAAGAAAAATAATAATTCTTTCATCCTATCTCAAAGAACTCAAAAATAAACTTGACTGTGCACAAAGTTATTTTCTAAAAATTTTTTATGGACCCTTCTTCCTACATCAGGCATCTTTCTCGGCGTTAGGCCTCTCAAGCGACCTCCCAAGGATCAACCTCGTCACCAAGGTTGATCCTTGGCAGTAGTTTTCCACACGTTTATCCACAGTTCACAAGGTTTATCCTTGTCTGCTGGCGGAATTAATCCTGATTGATTATTGGCTGGTATGTTCGCGCTTCGTCCTTTTTAATATTAATGTTGCCGGCGATAAGAACGCCGACAACACCAAAAATAAGAATCACTATAAAACGGGTAAAAAACTTTAAAAATTGAGGAGTGAAAAACTTGTCCATTTATTATGTTAATTATACCACGGGAACAGTCTCTTGAGCCGTTGACGTCAAAATAGCTTGCGTAGAAACTGAAACCGGAGATGTTTTCGGCATAATAATTTCTTCTTTGTTTTCTGCGTCCTTGTAGGTAAGCCAAAAGTCTATGAAATTATTAAATTCAAAACTGCTTTCAAAATAATCTGGAAAAATCTCGGAGTCGCGGGTTATGACTGCTTTTTCCGGCCGATCAACACCTAGATACTCAGAATAGCTTGAGTATGCATATTGTTTCAAATGTTCGGCTACACGAGATAAGTCTTTAATACCCTCGCTTTTCCATTCGGGGTCGACGAGCTTAATCGGATTGAGGTGAATATACGCAAAGAGATACTGCAGATAGTTATCATTGGTTATCCGAGATGATTTAAAGGTACTTTCAAAGAGCCGCCCCGACCTTTCATATCTTTGATTGAAAAACATGGAGTATCCTGTTGCCAATTTTTTCATAAATATGCTAATCCCTTGTGGTGTAAGTTGTCTAACTAACAGATGAAAATGGTTTGGCATAAGGCAATACACACCAATCGCAACAAGTGGTTTTCGTGGTTCATATTCGGAAACGAGTTTGGAGAAATTGTAAGCCTGTAAATCTTTCATTATCACGGGAGTACCGCTATTGCATACATATAACAATCGAGTAAAACGTTCAAAGTCACGATCGTCGAGAAAGATGGCACGTCTATCCGTTCCACGGTTGTAGAGGTGATAAAACTCATTTTCCGCAAATTGTTCTTTCCGAGACATAATATCCACTTATCATAGCAGCATTTCATTTATCTCCAAGGTTTATCCTTGGAAAGCTGTGGATAAACATGTGGAAAACTACTGCCAAGGATCAACCTTGGGGAAAGCGCCGAATACGGGAACCGCCCCGGCGAGCAGCGCTCGTCGGGGCGGTAAGAAATATTAGCTTTCTGTTTCTTTAATTAACAAGAGATGTCTTAATTATTGGCCAAGCTGTGCCTTGAGTTTTGCTTGCAAGTCTTGTATCTGTTTCAAAGCATCGTTGATTTGCTTTTGAAGAGCCGCTTCTGCTCCACCAGAGCTACCGGCTGTTGTCGGTGTAACTGCTGGGGTGGCGGAAGCACTTGCTCCACCGCCGACTTCTTCAAGTTTTGCTCGAGTCTTGGGGCCAACGTATCCGTAACCGGCATCCCCCGCTTTTGCAATTCCATACTTTTCTTGGAACTTCTTGACAGCTGCTTCCGTCAATCTACCGAATGTTTCTGTTTCACTGCCTGGAGAACCAGCACCTGACGCAGTAATTTTTGTGTCAGGATCGGAATTCAAAACTTGCTGTAATCGCTTCACGTCAGCTCCAGCTGATACTCCGAAACCTAAACCTCTGTTGAATACCGGCGATACTGCCTGCGCAACAGCACTCGGAGTTGCAACAGATGGAGCTGTGGGAGTTGCTTTTGCGAACACTTCCGCAAGTTTTGCTCGAGTTCCTGGACCAACTGCTCCAAACCCTGTCGTCTCCGGGGATCCAGAGGAAACAATACCGTATTTTGCTTGGAATTTTTTAACTGCTGCCTGCAGTAGCAGACCAAAGTATTCTGTTTCGTTTCCGGAAGAGCCAACACCTGATACGGCAATTCTTGTGTCCGGATCAGAGTTCAAGAGCTGTTGAAGCCTTTTTACATCAGCGCCCGATGTGCCAATTTTTAGAGCTCTATTGAATACTGGCGATACCGCCTGCGCAACAGCGCTCGGAGTTGCGACAGATGAAGCTGCTGGAGTAGCAACCGCAACTTTCTTTACGGAAGCTGCTGACGTTCCTCCACCCCCGCCTCCTCCGCCTCCTCCGCCTCCTCCGCCTCCTCCACCTCCTCCGCCTCCGCCACCAGTGTTACTCGTACCAGAAGAAGCAGGGGTGATAGTAACAGTTACCGTGCTTGCACCTGCCGGAGGACCAATCACTACAAGGGTTGATTCTGAAGAGCCACAATCAAATGACTCAACTCGCGAGTCTGGACTTACGGTAAATGTTCTGCGGTTTGCTGAAGAAATTCTCAGACCGGCACCCGACGGCATATCTGCAGTAAAATCCCCACTGTTTATCGTAAGCGACTCTACGCCTGATTCTGAAACAGTAAGTGTTTCTCCATTTGCGACAAGCTCAGTTCCCGATTGAAGAATTGCGTCATTGCTTGCAGCAAATATAAGTAACGGCAGGAAAAGAAAGCTTACCAAGAGCGCGCAATAATACAGTGCGTGCAACAAGAATTCCTTCGAATTAACTTGATAATGAACTTTCATGAGATTAATAAAGATTAGTTAACAAAGTAATAGTTTATTTTACTGACATGTTCCTGCCTCTATAACAAGACTACGGAAAGTGTCTGTCGCGTATGTAGTTGTTGCGTAAATTCTAAGTGTCGCGCCATCACTTGCTTTCATTTGGATACAACTTCCGATGGTCTCGCTTGACGTAGAGAGAATGAGTGAAGTCGTCGCTGATCCATTGTCAGCATATATACTACCCGCAACTGCAAGCTTTGAGCTTAATTCAGGAGTTGAAGTGCCGATACCGAGAGCGCTACCCAAACCAAAGCCATATGTTGTTGTTGCAAAACCTTCAGTAAGACTTACGGTCGTTGTTGAGAAACCTCCAACACTAAACTCTTCTCCGCGAACCGTGAATAAGTTCGTGGTGGATGCATTTCCATTAATAATAATCGCGTCACCTGCCGCGTCACCTAATGTGACCGCGCCATTGAGTACAGTTGCTCCCGTCATTGTCAGAGAGCCAGTAGCAGCAATATTACCTTCTGTGTCAAAATTACCTGTTGAACCAGAAGTAGTCGCGTAGCCAGAAACCACAAGCGCGTCAACAGCTATCACATTTGTTGAGAGCATTGTCGTAGACGCATTGCCCATCGGGTCAAGGGAAAATACTTCAGTTTGTTGATGAGTGTACACATTAAAGAGATTTCCGCCGAAAGCGCCTGATCCTACAATAACGAGCGGAACAGATGCTGACGTCGTGGCGTTTACGTGCAAAACAGCATTCCCGCTATCAACTGCTACAACCGGAAGGGTTGTTGTTCCAAGCGCCATGTAACCGTTGGCGATAGTGTTAAATCGCACACCCTGCCCATCGCCCGCAAGAATCAAGCCACCTGATGCATCAGTGGACGATGAAACGGTATTCCAATCGATTCCGTCAAACACGCGAATCACTTCATTCGCAGTATCCCAGTAAATTGCGCCAGCAGAAACACCCGTTGGGTCTGATGCCGCGCTGTCAAGCACTACCTGGTCATAGAATGATGCTTGCCCAGTAACTGCCATAGTAGATGTCGCGAACACATCCCCGGTAAATGTTGAATCACCGGTAACGGTGAACGTTCCATCGGTTGAAATATTACTGCTAATCGTTGACGCACCATTAACCATGACCGCGACAAACGCAAATGAAATAACGACCGCGAGTGCTACTGAATAGAAATTCCTATTCGTTAATAAATTTCCCATATGTGACTTTTGAACGCTATAAAGCGTTCTCAATATTAGAAAGCTAATAATTAACTAATAATAAATTTTTGACCTTTGTATAATAATTAAGCTAATTGATATGCGCTTAATTAAAGACACAAGCGCATACCTTGTTGCTTATCATTAATTATATACATAAATCTTTTTTACTCCTATAAAGAGTAGTTGTGGATAACTTGCTCTTGCGCTCATTCTACTTTCGTTGTTAGCTTTCGGGCTTCGTACTTAAGTAATTTACTCATAGCAAAAACAGCCTCGCATACGCGAGGCTGTTTTTGCTACAAAATCACAAATTTTCAAGACCACTTTTAAGAGATTCGTCGCCAGGAACCGCTTCAAGCCCTTTTTGGAGTATCGCCATTGCCTTTTCTTTATCTTTACGCACTTCAAGATAAAAATCTGCGGTTTGAAGATAAAAATAAGGATATTTTGGATCATTTTCTATGGCTTTCAGATAGTTTTTCTCTGCTAAATCAAGATTTTGCAGATAATACCCGTATAAAGCGCCGAGGTTACTGAAAGAAACAGAATTTTTTGGACGTATCGCGCTTGCGTATTCCCATGCCTGCCGAGCGCCTTCATAATCCTCGCTGTTTTTTCGTAAAAGTCCTAAGGAGAGCCATTCATTAAAAAGATTGCTGTCTTGCTTGAGAATCTCTGAAAGTTCTTTGATTTTTGCAGTTATTTCTTCTTTTATGGTCGGCGGAGTTGACTCAGGAATATTAACTGGCCTATCGAGACTTGGCACTGCCATGGCTATTGCCTGTTGGTTGCCCCCCTCTTGAGAGGGCGATTTTTGTACTTCCGGGTCCTCTTTTTTTTCTAATGCCGCTTTTTCAACCACTTGCTGACCTAAATTAGAAATTTCTGCTGCAACGTCTTTGTTTTCAGAAATTTTTCCTGTGTAAAGGTAAAAAGAAACACTCCCTAGTGCCGCTACAAGAAAAAGGCCGAAAAGATACAGTATTTTTTTATTTTTCATAACAAGAAACATTATATACAATCAAACGCCGTAATGCAATATTTTTTACCCAGAAGACTTCCGAGGTTCACGTCACCGAGGTTGAACCTTGGGAGTAGTTTTACACAGGTTTATCCCCAACTTTCCAAGGATAAACCTTGGAAAAACAAAACCCCGCCCTAAAGGGCGGGGTTTTGTGGCTCTAAGCACTTAAACGTGTGTTAAATGCTCAGCACAAGAAGCCGTTTTGTAAGAATTAGTGAGTAAACACTCGTGTCGCCATGTCTTGACCAACCGTTGGATATCCTGGCAAGCCATAACCGTTTGTCCAGTCAGTCGCGCTGTTAGACGCAGCTTCTGCGGCAAGGGTTGACGTTGAATTTGGAGACCATACGAATCGATCGGTTGTTGAAGCGCTGTTATTAACTTCAGCAACAGTAGACATGTGAGCGTCTGCGTCATAGAATCCATTCTCTTGAACATCAGCTGGTTCAGCGGTATCAGTCATAAGTCTAATGCTTACCGTTTCAGTGTTTGCTGATGTGAGAGTTGAGACGTTGCTCGCGCGTAGTGCAAATGTCTTTGAAACTCCAGCTTGTAGAATTCTGTCTACCGCGGCATCGTCAAACGTAATTCTCACTTTTTCATGCGTGGCATCTGTAGATTGCGCTGCAGTTGTGTTTGTTGTGGTCGCAAAACCAGTTGCGTTGACAGCACCTGACGGACCGATGAGTTGAATTCCGGATACTTCGCTCAAACCAACAGCGCTTAGATTAAATGTTAACGCATGAAGCGTGACATCGCGTCCCGCGGATGCTGTCAATTTAATCTTGTAGAGGTCGGTGCCAGCGGCAAGTGAAGATGTGGTCGTCACGTCTTCAACGGTTATCAAGCCGCGATAAATTTTTACTGCATTTGCAGCGGTGTCAGCGCTTGTGCCGGAAATCGTTACTCCGGAGTCAACGCCGGTTGCGTAGTTACCATTCAAACCGTTGTTGTCACCGTCATAGTTAACTGAAAAGACTGCGCCGAATGCACCCGCAGAGCTATTCACGTCCTGTGCCGCAAGATCACCTTTAATGGTAAGGGTAACCGAGCCAGAGCGAGGAATAGTGACTGATGGTGAAAGTATAGTTGATGTCGCATTGTCAAGACTTACGCCAAGACCAAATTGTGCCTGACCAACTTGCGTACTTCCGTTCCAGATAGTCACCTTTTGCCCGAGCAAGTCATTCGTCGTGTTTGAAGCAGTGTTACCCAGTGCCAATGCGATTTGTTTGAGAGTAACATCCTCTGAAGCACCTGCGTCAAATCGGTATTTTGCGAGAATAACATCTGCTGTCCCGGCTTGTACTGCTCTAAAGAGCACCGACGTGTCGTTTGCAACTGTGAAACTACCGCTTGCCGCCGCGGTCATTTGCTGACCGTTTGCATCCGTAAATGTTTCATTAATAGTCTGACCAGAGGTAATTCCTGACGCACCGGTGTATGTAGCACCCCCGTCAATACCCCACCAATAGAGCGCGGTCACTCCTGTTTTGATATCACAGCGAAGTGACAAAGTCTTTGATGTTCCCTTAGAAAGGATAAGGCCCGTGCCATCAAAAGTAATTGACGTTGATGATGCGGTGTCTGATGTCGTCGGGTTCAAAACGTTTGAACCAGTGTTCAAAGCTGTCGCATTTGTGGCTGTGCCGTCATACAATTTGCAGTTTGTAAGATCTGTTCGTGTTCCACTCGTGTCGTAATACAAAGGAATCGTTGTGACTCGAACATCTTCACCTGATTGTGTCGCGTCAAAGATGTAGCGAGCAAATTCAAACGCTTTTGCTCCTGAGATAACAGTGCGTGATGTCGGCTGTGCTGAAACAGAAACCGCAAATGCTCCTGCTTTAACAGTCTGGGTTGAACCAGATACTGCTGATGCCGGAGCCGGCGTAATCGTGTTTCCCGTTACTTGTCCTGTTACCGTTGTAAAGTCAGTACTTGGTGTAGTTGACGCTTGAAGAGTGTTGTCGGTCACAAAGTCAGTACCCAGTTTTCCTTTGAGCATGACATTTGTAATCCCAACAGGGAATGTAACCGTATCAGTCAACGTTATTGTTCCATGGTTTGCTGTTGCCCCAGCGCCATCAACCGGTCCTGCAAGTACTGAACCGTTTGAATCAACAAGAGTTACGTTTGTAAGGTCTGCCAATCCAAGGTTTGCTTGAGAGTTGTTTGAATCATCAATCGTGAAGTTAAACGCCAACGAGGCGATTGAGATCGGCTCACCCTTTACATCAAAGCTAAATCCTGCGATTGGTTGGTTGTTCAAGTTCACCGCGACATTTTGCGCAGGTACTCCCGCAGACCACGATGAAATGTTCAAGGTTCCTACCGAAATAGTAACTTGTGCCGCATCGTAATATGGGTTGTTCGCGTTGTTAACATCTGCGCCGTCTGTTGCGGCTGCTGCCGAATCAAATGGAAGAAGAATACCATACCCGTATGTATTCCCAACCAAGTGAATGTCAGTTCGGCGTTCAACATCAAAGTCAACAGTTCTGTTTGAACCGCCGATGATATCACCCTTCACAGAAACGTCTTTAGAGAATCCTTTTTTAATCGGAATTCCTCCGTCTGGGAAGACTGCTGTGTAGAATCTACCGTCTACTGTCGTTGGATATTCAGTACCATCAACAATCACCACAACCTTACTAAGGTCGTCGGCTGTTGCTGATCCTGATTGGTACCATCTGATTGATTTAAACGTTAAATCTTCAGCTGATCCTGCCGTCAATTTCACTCCAGAAAAGAGATACGCAGTTGTTCCTACTTCTTTCGTTTGGTTTGATCCAGGGTCAAGAGAGCCACGCTGAATCGTCACTGAACCAATGGAAAGCGACGAGTTCACGGTGTGTGAAGCGCCAACAATCGGGAATGTTCCATGCACTGTTGCTGCAGTGTTCACTGCGACAACCGCAAGTGATGGAACTTCACCTGATTCACCCGAAAGGTTTGAAGTGGTGTCCATGTTTCCACCAACAATCACCGTCTTTGTGGTTCCTGCCTTCACCGTGAAATCAGTACCAATAGTTGCTTGGTGAGATGAGTTCAAGGTTTTTTCAATACCAATGATCGTGCCGTCTTCATTCAAAAGTACGATACCAGTAAATGAAGTGTCAGCAGCAATACCCTGTCGCTCAATCACAAGACTGTTCACGACGACATCGCCGTCAGCACTTGCGGTCAAGTCAACTTTGGTAAATGGAACTCGGTTTGCGCTTCCAGGCGCAAGTGAGTTTGCTGGTTGAGTTGGATTCTTGGTGACAGTAAGTCCACTGCCCGCTGGCACTACTACAGGAGTTCCTGGAGTTGTCGGAGTTGACGGTGTTGAAACCGCGCCACCCGAGCATACGCTGTTTGCCTTTGCCCGTGAAAGAGCTCCAAAGTACCCAGTACCTGCAGAAAGACCAATCGGTGAGAGCGTCTCAGAAGCATACTTGTTCTGGAATTTTACAACTGCACCTTTCGTTGCCGGACCAAATGTTGAGGTCTCGTTGCCTGCGGAACCTGCTCCGCTTGCCGCAACCTGTGTGTCAGCTGAAGCATTCAAGAATTTTTGTAGCTTCATAACATCATCACCCGAGCTTCCGACGGTTAAGTTTCGTGACCATGTGTAAGGACACACTGACGCGGTTGTTGCACCACCTCCTAGACCTGCAAGCTGTGCTTGCAATGACGCAATCAAGCTCAAAAGCTGATTGATTTGCGCGGTGAGTGATTCAACTGTTTGCGCCGATGCCTTGCCCGGAAGAACGGCAACAAATGCCATTCCGAGGAGCATGACAGCCACAACCAAACCGATAACTTTGACAGTTTTGTTTTCAATAATGTTACTCATAGTTATAAGTTGTGAACGTCCCATTTAATCTAAAATGGGATCATCTTATTATTTTGAATCTATTACTACTAAATTAACTAATAATGTGACTAATAATTTATACCGTGACTTCGAACAAGTCCGCGCTCGAAGTTTTTTTATTTACAATTGTGGGTGACTAAATACGTTATACAAATATTTCGCTATACGATTCGTGACGATGTCGCTCGAACTGTAATTTGTTCGCGTAAAATCACGCGAGAAATCACACTGATAAAATTTGCAATCAAAACTCGACCTTCGTTTTGCAATCTAGTGAAGATGATACCGCTCGTTGGTATCTCGTGCTGAAAAATTATGACAATAATCTCATTAAGAAATTTCATTCGCTTCAGTGTCTCTATTTAATTGTCAATGAGCTCACACGATTCCAACCATGTCAGTGTTTGTTCTAATACTTTTTTATACAGAAAAAAGCACGCATCTTTTGCACCCATTGCAATCCTGCTCATAATTATAATCCCTCTGTAATAGTGCTGTAAATAAAAGTATTGTGGATAACTTGCTATGCAAACTGCCGCGTACGAAAAGCGCAACCACATGTAGTATGGAAAGCGCACACGTACGCTTAAGAGCTACCAACATAGTACATCAAAAAAAACAAAAATAGCCTTGAAAAAATCACAAAACATTGGATAATTATTCGCTTATTTTATGGGATATTTCAGGCGTCGAGCTGCTACTTTCGCTCTTCGCTTCATGCACGGGGGTTATGATCGTTACTGGAGCATGCAATGAATACTTACTCCACCTTCTCTCTCCCTTTTTTTGAACAATGCCGCCACGGATTAAAGAAATAAGCTCCCTTTGCACGGTTTTTTCACTGCACCCCGAGACAACCTCAACGATGTCTTTTATATTGACCTCCCCGCGAGACTTCAACAGTTGAATAATTATTTCTTGTCTTGATGTCCTTTTGATTGCGTCAAACCCAGATTCTTTTTTTATTTCATTATTTTTTTGAAAATCTTCTTTTGTTTCTCCCCCCTGAAATCCAGTAAATGACTCATTATTTTTGTAAAAGACATTCTTGTCTTGTTTATGTCCTTTATAAATGTCTTTTATAGTTTGTCCTTTATTCATTAAGGGGACCTGTAAAAGACTCTTCTGAAGAAAAATTCTATCTTTTGGTTTTTCAACAGATAACTCTGATTCAAGAACGCGATATAGTTCAAGATATTCATTTTTGAGTATTGAAAAGTTCATTTGTGATATAAATCGAACACTTGCACCAAAATCAAGCAAAGAAAGAATATCTAAAAGACATGTTGTGGTTTTTTTTATCAGAATGTCTTTTTCTGAAGAATATATTGTGTCTTTTAGACAAAACATAAAAGACGCTAACTCGATTATTTTCTCCCTCATTGCCCATTTAAACGGCTCTTTCTGATTAAGAAAGTCGGTGACAAAATATATCGCTTTTGCAAGCTTTTCAGACTTTTGAATCGTAAAAATTATATAACTTTCTGGTTCAACCACAGAAAAAACGCCTGTTGTGTCCTTTACATCATCTTTGTTTGTTACGTTGATGTCTCTTTTGTGTCCTTCAGACAGAAACATAAAAATTAAAAAAAATATAATCGT
>JACQMD010000011.1 GCA_016203755.1 Candidatus Roizmanbacteria bacterium | reverse complement strand
CATCTGCAGCATTGAGGAGAAAGTATGTTCTTCGCCATGGTTTTGCAACATAAAAGTCTGAAATCTTGGCTACGTCAATGGTTTCGGTTCCAACCGTTGTCCACGGGTCTGAACTGGTTACCGTTCCTCTGGCACCAATATCAATAACTCCAGCACCGCTATTGTCTCCAAAAAAATCAAGTGCGTCATCATTGAGGTTTCCCCAGCTATTAATTCCCTGGAAAATGACATAATCTCGAGAGACGCCACCCGGTTCTTTCTGTGTGGTAACCACCGGCCAGAAAGAATGAAGGCCAACACCGGGTAGTTTTGCTGATTTCCAAACCTGTGCTCTTGTTGCTGCATTGACTGCATAGGCATACATGTCATTTGATGCAAAGTACACAATATTGTTTTTGAATGCAGGAGAGACAAGAATGGGTCCTTGTGTTTGAAAGGTTCCCAGAGGTGCAACAGGTTGAGAGGTATTGGATGGATTTGCATCATAGAAATACATCTTTCCATCTCTGTTTCCTGCAATCACCATCCACTGCCCATTGACCTGTACGACTAATGGGTTGGTATGGAACCCTGCTTCAGCAGGAGCTGAAACCCAGATCTTGTCTCCCGTGTTTGCGTTCATGGCATGAATTCGTTTGTCAAACCCTCCCACAAATGCTGTGTGAACTCCATTACCATTCACATCTATAACGGTGGGAGAGTTACCCAGAGGAAGTTCATCAGAAGGACATTCACCGGTGGTGATGTTACTTTCTGTACTGGTACAGTAAATCCACTTGAGGGCACTTGATACTGGTGCTTCCCGTGTCGTTTGATCATACGCTACTCCCTGTGTTTTTACTGCATACAATCCTCTGGATGACGCAGCAAATATAGTATCGTTTGTGGCAATGAGTTGTACTTTTGCTGAAATGTAAGGGGAAATATGGAAGAACCATTCGGGTCTGACTACTGCTTTTATTTCCGTGATATTGCTGGGATTCGAAGCCACGGCGCTGGTTCTTTGTGGATTTGCTCCAAGGGTATACCAGTCAGTTGAGGGAGGATACGTGGATTGAGCAGAGACGGAAGAGACAACAGAGGGTTTGGATTGAGAGGAAGGTATTGATAGCAGAAAAACAGCAATCCCGATGATTCCGGTGAGTGGTAAAAAAGTAACAAGTATTCGTTTCATTGGGAGGTAATACAAAGCACAAAATCCTTCTTTTACTTTATAGGGATTTCTTTATTCTGTCAACAAAGATAAGATAGACAAATTGTAAAAGCCGCAGTTGCCGGCGGAAGCGCCATGGTTGAGTTATGAGTCGAAACAACCACTTGAGTCCAAGCGTATCAATGAATTGGGGAGTCTTTGGAACCACGCCTGCAATTTCATCAAATGATCCGCCAACACCAACAGCGACAATGGTATTTTGTATCTTGTATTTAGTATTTTGCAGATTACTAATAAAATATTCCTGCTTTGGTGCCCCCATGGCAACGAATAAAATATTCGTTTTTCTAATTCTTTCAAGTAATTCACTTGACACCTGATACGTGACACTTGATATATTGTTCTCAATCCATGGGCCGTTATCTGCCCATGCCGTTAGTTTCGGGTATTTGGATATAAAATATTCTTTTGTTTTTTCTGCTACTTCATTTTGTCCGCCCAGGAATCCCACAGTCCATCCTTGCATCGCAGCCTCCTTGGTGAGCGAATAAACCAGTTCAATTCCCGTTACCCGAGTACGGAGCGGTGATCCTATTAGCAGACTTGCCAGAAGAATGCCAACTCCATCAGGAACGCATAGAAACGCGCTATTTAGAATAGTACGAAATGGTTTGGCGAGTCGCGCAAGCATGATAAATTCCGGATTAATCGTAACGACGGGCAGGACGCGATCTGACCGGGGAGAGTTTTCGAGACTTCTTTTTATTTTCTCGAGGGTTTCTTGTAGAGTAACATCATCAATACGTACTCCGAGAATATAGTAAGAACTATGGTTCATAGCTGAAAAAACTATAAGCTATTAATATATTTTATACTGGAAACTAAAATATTGTTATTGTACACAATTAATTCTAAATGAAATTATGTATAATATTTTTTT
>JACQMD010000134.1 GCA_016203755.1 Candidatus Roizmanbacteria bacterium | reverse complement strand
GTCCAATCGCTCTCCATGCCGGTTGATGAGCATATTATGGAGCTATGCCTTATTGCCGATGCGCTCAAACGCGGAGGAGCAGAGAAGATTGTGGCCGTCGTTCCGTGGTTTGGCTATGGCATTCAGGATAAAGTCTTTCTGCCCGGAGAAGCATTATCAAGCAAAGTCGTGATAGATTTTCTGCAAACCGTCGGCATCCATTCGCTTATCACCGTTGATCTTCATTCAGATAACATCATTGGTTTTTTTGAAATTCCGGTAGTTCATGTGACCGCAATTCCGTTGTTCGCCAATTATATTCGTAAACAGTATGGAAAAAATGTTCTTGTGGTCAGCCCCGATTTTGGCGGCGCTAAGCGCTCCCGAAGATTTGCAAAAGAAATGGGTCAGGAGGGGACTATTGGGATTATTGATAAAGAGCGGTCTCTGACAACGGGAAAGGTTGAACTTCGGGGAATTAATTTGGAGGTAAAGAATAAAGTTGTCGTCATTCCCGATGATTTTATTTCTACCGGAAGCACGATGCTTGCCGTCATCCCGAAACTCAAAAAAGCAGGTGCAAAAAAAGTCATCGCCTGTATCTCGCATCCCATCCTCGCCAAAGACGCTGCAGAGAAGATTTCAAAAAGTGACCTGGATGAACTGGTAGTGACGGATACGATTTTGATCGAGGAGAAGAAACAAAAACTGCTGAAAGGAAAATTGAAAGTTTTGTCAATCCACTCTTTAATCGCCCCCTACATGCGAGTATAATTACTTGGAATGTCAAATAATTCATCAAAACAGGCTCTCGATATACTAAAAGAAGTTGGGGCAATTACAACGGATAGTCATATAGTTCTTACAACAGGCAGGCATACTGATGCATATCTTAATTTAGATATGTTGATGCCCCATACGGAAGAATCCTCAGAAATGGGACGGCTTTTTGCCGAGAAATATAGAAATGTCGATATTGATATTGTTGCCGGTCCGGCAGTAGGAGGCATCATCCTCTCTCAGTGGGTTGCATACCATTTATCCAAACTGAAAGGCAAAGAGATTCTATCTGTATTTGCAGAAAAAGATCTAAACAAAAATCAGGTAATTGAAAGAGGATTTGATAAATTCATTAAAGGAAAGAAAGTGTTAGTAGTAGAAGACTTCACGACGACGGGCGGCTCAGTCAAGTCTGCAGCACAAAGTGTACAGGCAGCCGGCGGAAATATTGTTGAAATTTGTGTTATTGTAAATCGAGAACCTGACAGAGTAAATAGTCAGACAATCGGTATGCCGTTTACCAGTCTCGGCGTACTCAAAATTGATTCATGGGCCGAAGAGGAATGCCCGCTTTGCGCAAAAAACATACCAATTAATACAGAGCTGGGCCACGGGAAAGAATTCCTTGCAAAAAAGAACAAGACCTCGTAAACAATTGGTTCTCCGACCCTGTTGGCTGGGGGAAGCGGCATGGGTTTGAATAGAACAAATTTATGATCACCTTCGCCATAGTCATTGGCATCCTCACCATCATCCTTTCAATTCTCGCAAAAGTTAGTTGAATACTATGGTATGATGGATATACTATGAAAAGTAAGTCAGATATCAACGAAAAAATAGTAAATAAGCTTCTCTCAGGGAAAGCTGAGAAAAAATATTTCGGAAAGCAGGTAGTTGTTATGGGTGGAACTGCTCATATTTTACCGGAAAGCGACGAAGACTCCAAAAAGTTAGTAGACCAATTAGAAAAAAAATATCCGAAACAAATACCTCATCTATTGTTCGTTCCACGGCCTGAAACATATATTTTATGAAGACCGCATTCCGGTTCCGGCAAATTTCTTCTGAACTCTTTCGTGTTATTCATCGACCTTACACAGATGTCACGTTTATCGGAAAGAATAAAAAGCGACGTATTGTCAGTATGGTAGTCGACACCGGTGCAGACTATAGTCTTTTACCGCGAAAAGATGCGTCTCTGTTGGGAATTGATCTTGCCAAAGATTGTACGCTATATACAACATACGGCGTCGGCGGTTCTCAAACGGTTTATCTCTATATGAATATGAAAGTTGAACTTGATACGCTTAAGTTAACGATACCGGTTGGATTTCTTGATTCAAACGACATTCCGCCCCTTTTAGGTCGTCATGGATTTTTTGAAGTTATGAAAGCTTGTTTTGAAAACCACGTGGTATATTTTGAGAAATGACTTCTTATGTCTAAAACCAAAATCGCCATTCTCGGATCTGCGGTTGATGAGTCGGAAGAGGCATTCACAAAAGCCCGTGCTCTCGCAACAGTGCTTGCATCCCACGAAAAAGAAATCACCCTTCTCTCCGGTGCGTTTGAAGGCATGCCGTATGAAATAGTTAAGACTGCCCGAAAACAAAGCGCTATTGAACTCATTGGATTTTCATCCCAATTAGGCCGTGAGAAATTGACCCATGCAAGCCCGCGTGCAGATTTATCGATGTATTCCTCGATTAACTACATTTCCCCGTCGTTTCAGTTGAAAGACAATTCTATGGCAAGTAAGAAACACCGCAACGTCATTCTCACCGCGTCGTGCGATGCCGGAATTCTTATTGCCGGCCGGTGGGGGACACTCAATGAATTTACGTGTCTTATCGACATGGGGAAAGTGATTGGTATATACGCCGGAACAGGCGGCATGGCAGATGAATTGCCGCGGCTGATTCCCAAAGTAAACAAGCCCACGAAAGCAACCATTATTATCGAAGGAAATCCCCAAATGTTGGTGGAAAAAATTCTTACCACATTTCAAAAATAGTGCAAAAGTAACTATTCAGTTCTCCCCAGTAGGTAACCTTGCATTTTCTTCACAAACCTGCGTATAGTAGACAGTCCTATGCACGGATATTTCAACTATCACAGTGTTGATGATGAGAAGCGGAAG
>JACQMD010000156.1 GCA_016203755.1 Candidatus Roizmanbacteria bacterium | reverse complement strand
TTCGAAAAATTGTCCGGCTGGGTACATCTGATACCATCGAATTTACTGCTCCAAAAAATCCAGGAAAGCTTGCGTTTATGTGCAGCATGGGGATGTTTCGGGGAGAAATCAATGTTATCTAAACTCACCCTAAAAATTGACGGTATGCACTGTACCAGCTGCGCCATGGATATCGACGGGGAGCTTGAAGATACCGATGGTGTGATTGAATCAAACACCAATTACGCAAAAGGGGTGACAGAGGTAAAATTTGAGAGCGAAAAAGTTGATCAGCAGAAAATTGCTTCAATTATTTCTACATTAGGTTATTCTGTTTTGTAGTTGCACGCCCTTGGCGTGCCCTTATACTATAGACGTCTGCAGGAACGTCTCTGTAATTTTGATACAAATTGTGATACCATTTTTGCATGGTGAAAGTCCAAAAAGCTTCGGGAGAAATGGAAGACTTCTCCGAGGATAAAGTTCGTGATTCTCTGAAGCGTGCTGGGGCTGATGAGCAGCTTATTAACGATATCGTAGTTCATGTGAAGGAAGAACTCTATGAGGGAATGCCGACGGAGAAAATATATGAGCATATTTTCGAAATACTCCGCGGGAGAAGTTCACACCTCGTTGCCCGATACAACCTCAAACGGGCAATTATGGAACTTGGTCCCACCGGGTATCCGTTTGAGAAGTTTTTAGCTGGTGTGTTGAAATCATACGGATATGATGTAACTACAGACCAGATTGCACGGGGAAAATGCGTATCACATGAAATAGATGTCATTGCGGAAAAAGATGGAAAAAAGATCATGATTGAATGCAAGTTTCACAATCATGTGGGGACGAAATCAAAAATCCGGGATGTGCTCTATACCTACGCGCGGTTTCTTGATGTTCGGGAACAGGGAAAATTTGATGAAGCGTGGTTAGTTACCAATACAAAAGTAACAAGCGATGTAATTGATTACGCACAATGTCAGGGCATGCGGATCATTTCGTGGAATTATCCGAAAAACATGTCCCTTCGGACCATGATTGAACAATCCAACCTTCATCCCATCACCGCGCTTGATTCACTTACTCCTGATAAAATACAAGCACTTCTTGCCGAAGGAGTCGTGTTTGCGAGGGATTTGAAAGAAAATAGTAAATCGTAAATAGTAATTGGTAAATCGTAATTTGTAGTGCCGATTAGTAATCGGCATTATGTAGCTGCGCGATCCTATCCGCTTTTGACAGTAATAGTATAATCGTTGTATGACTGAACAGAATCGACCAAGCATAGAAGAAGTAATAGGTCAGGTAGATCAAATTCGTTTACGAAGGGGAACACTTGTTATGGCTGCAGAAGAATTGGCTAGAGAACTTCAAATACATAAATACGACCCTGAAGTAATATCAAAAACTGTCGCTGATTACGTAAGAAAAATTGAACCAGACTTGCTAGTTGAGCAAAATGTAGAATCACCTCATGACGTTCTAATAGAAGCTGGATATATGGTGTATCTTGGTACAAACGATCAATCTTTACTTCCAGAAGGAACTTACATCGATTTAAATCCATTACCTGGAGAAACAGGAGAAGAATATGTAATACGAAGATTGCAAATAGATGATGGTCAAAGCTGGTAATAATCTTTTACACCAAATTAAACAGTCTCCCCGCATTCTCGTCCGTCTGTTTTTCCAGCTCCCTCTCCCCTGCTCCAACTAAGTTTGCAATAAATGAGAGGA
This sequence comes from Candidatus Roizmanbacteria bacterium, assembly GCA_016203755.1. Taxonomy (GTDB): domain Bacteria; phylum Patescibacteriota; class Microgenomatia; family 2-01-FULL-40-14; genus JACQMD01. Next base: position 3,941 of record JACQMD010000156.1, on the reverse strand, counting down.
TGATAGGAATATTTTTTGGTTCATTGGGATACTTCTTTTGTGATCGTAATGGTTCGGGCAATAAAAATGGCGAGTCGGTTTCGAGGACTAATAAATTGAGTGGAACTTCTTTAATAAACGTTTGTTTCTCTTTGTTGTATGTTATGTCTCCATCAACACCAATGAAAACGTTATTTTTCTTCGCAAACTCGAGAAGATTTTTGTTCGGTTCGCAACAATGAAAAACTATTCGTCCTTCAAAATGCGAGTTCCAGTTTTTATTGAGAAGTTCCAATAATTCATCAGTTGCTTCGCGATTATGAAGTATGACGCTTTTGTTGTATTGAATGGCAAGTTGTAATTGTGCAATGAGAAGTTCCCGTTGTCTCATTAAGAAATCATCGTTAATGTGATAGTTCTCATATTTCGTATCTTCGTAAACGTGTTTGTCTAACCCAATTTCCCCTACAGCAACTATTCGTGGATGAATAACAAGCCTTTCAATGGGATCGATTGTTTGCTTTATACTTGATACATTATACGTAATACTAAATACATGATGCGGGTGGATTCCGATAGCTGCATAAACACCTTTGTATTGTTTAGAAAGTTCAACTGCTTTTGTTGAAGATTTAATATCCGTCCCCGGCACAACAATTCTAGTTACTCCAACTTGTTGTGCTTGGGAAATAACCTCATCGACATTTTTTGCGAAGCGTTTAAAATTGAGATGGGCGTGAGTATCGGTCATTCGAATCTCTTAATAAAAAACATTTTGTGGCTAACCGGTTGATCTCTTTTTGATGGTCCAAGGCTGAATGGATACAGTTGAGACTGGTATGTTGCTCTTTCACTCTTAAATATGTGGGGCAGTTCTTCCATTTTGCCTTCAAGGAGAGCAGTCAGACAATCACGTCTTACGGTTAGCAGATTTCCTGGTCTCCGTAAGTTTTTACGTTCTAACCAAAAGATATTCCGAAAACCACAAAAAAGAGAAGGAAGTATTTCACCGGTATGAGAACGTCCGGAGATTTCGGTATAAGCAGCTAACATATTTGTATCCAAAAGCGGGGTAGCCTGTTCAGTAAACGCGGTTACGGTTTCAATGGGCCATAAATACTTCCGTAGAAATGCAGCCTGTTGCGCTAATGCCTGTTCTTTTGTCGTGTCAGCCGTGTTAGCCGCGGGGGACATTGAGGTGGTACGTAGAGCCGCTTGCGTTTCTACCATGGTTATTTCTCCGATCATACGAATAAGATCCAAAAGCACGAGAGAGGCCAAGCGCGGCGGGTATTCTTCTATATGTTTTTCGAAACCTTTCCAGGCGGAGTTCCCGCCGCGTGAGACAAGTCTTGAGATAAGTCGTCCCGGGATTGGAGGCAGTTGATCGAAAGGTATTGTATCAGCAATTGCACCTATGGCGTATTGAAAAGCAGCACCGAATTGAGCATTTGGATCAGATGGATCTTCAATAACACCTTGTTTTAATCGACCTGTTTCACTCAGGACACTTATTTGGGTAGCTTCGAACACATTTTTCTCCGGCGGTACAAGATTTGCAATATCAGTTAGTGCCACAAACTTTCGGTATTGCATCTGGGTTAAATAGAGATCTTCTGTTAATTGTTCTGTTCTCATGTGATGTAAGTGCCGAGGAGAGGAGTTGAACCTCCACGCCCGAAAGGGCACAGGATCCTAAATCCTGCGTGTATGCCAGTTTCACCACCTCGGCGGAAGAAAATAACCAAAGATCTCTGGCGAAGCCAGATCTCGCTCCGCGAGACAAAGAATCAAAGATCCTAATGAATTATTATTTTTGTTAGGATCTTGGGATCTTAGGTTCTTAGGATCTTGTTGGATTATACCATTTCAAATTAGATGGAGAGTTTGGGAGGGACCGTTACATCTTCAATTTTCTTCATAAAAAACCGTACATTCCCTGCCCATGTTTTTGAGGGAGGAGCGTATATACGACTCATTTTTTCGGGTGTATCTGCTCCGCGATCAATATACTTTTCTTTGAGACCCTTTGTCACTATTTCGATACCATGATCCCAATTGTCAAATCCAATTCCTGATTTGGCCCCTGTTGGTATCCCCCATCCCCATGCGTTATATGATTCGCGTGGTATGTGTTTCCCAAAGGTAGACTCGACTCCGGCAATTGCCGCAACGAGCGACCAGTTGTCTCCCAGTTCATAGGTATCAGCCTCGGTTACAAAGGTTTGTGCATAGGGCGCAAGCGGAGATTTGAGCTCTTCAAGATACATCTTCAGTTTGACAACGCGTTCGTCTACGGTGTTTTCTTGCAGTTCAACACTCAGTTTTCCTGAGTCTCCTGAAATTTCTGCCGCTTGAACTGGTGCCAGAACAGGAGTGACGTTTGTTAGTATCACCAGCAAACCAGTGATGAGCGCAATAAATAGTTTCATAGTATTTCCTATAAGTCTGAACGATAATTATATTTTAGAATAGACCCGCCTGTGTTCATGTTCGCCTCGAAGTTTACAGCTTCGCAGTCGAAATATTCACTTCGGCCGGTTGGTCAGCTGCTAATCTCTTCACTTACATTCATCGATAAGCAGCCATCAAAAAATCCTGAAGCCATATCATTGACTGATATAACTTCAGGATCTGGGGTGTATTATAACAAATATTATAGGTTTGTCAAGTCTTGGGGTGATTACTTCATCTCATTCATAAACGAGAGGACGCCGAGAGCCCAGTGGCCACGGCTGGGCGGAGTGTATTTTTTCATGATTTCATCGGGTTCAAGCAAGCCTTTTGTCGAGTAGTCTGCGGAAAGCGTCTCCGCAACAATCTCCATTCCCTGCTTGGGTGAACTGAATCGTACCACCTTATCGCCGTAAATTCCATACCCCCAGCAATTGTTGGACCCCTCGGGCAGGCGTTTACAACAGGAGGATTCCTGCATCGCAATAGCAGGAAGCAGGCGAAAATCAAGATTGTACCGGTCGGCTGTTTCTACGAAATATGATGCAAATTTATCATGCGGAACAACGAGCGGGCATTGGTAGCTATCAAGAAACCGTTCGATAATTTTTGGTCGTGCGTCTAACGCGATAATATTTGCCGTAAACGTACCAAGAACCGTTGGTTTTGAAGAAGATTGTGCAAACGCCTGTTCAGCAAGCAGTGTTTCGGGTGATTTCCCTGAGTTTGCAATCTGGATCCGTGTTGACTGATGGACGACAAAAAAAATTGCAAATGCAACGGTGAAAAATGAGGCCGGTATCCAGAGAATGACGGGCAATACTTTATTCATATTCATTCATCATCACATGTTATTTCTTGTTTTGTCAAGGGAATCCGGGGTTGAAAATGAGAGAAAATGGAGGAACCGAGATAATAATGATATGAAGTATGAGTGATATTGCTACAGAGATGAGGAGGAATTTGTTAGAAAAGGGATGCTGTCCGTTACGAACGACAAATACCATTGCCATCTGAAGCCCGACAAGTGTAGTAAACGCAATAGTTCTTGCACTATCTTCTCCTACCATTGTATAGGTTACGACAAAAGATAAGATGGTAAGCAACCCGATGAGCACGCCCATGGGAATAATAAACGACAAGGATTTTTTGGTTAACAGCGATTTATGATCAGAAGGATGCCGCTGCATAATGCCTTCATGTCCGTCATCAAATGCAAGAGAAAGCGCCGGCAGTCCGTCAGTGACCAGGTTTACCCATAAAATTTGTACGGGAAGAAGCGGAGCGGGTAACCCCAGAGCTATCGCGACAAAAATTGCGATGACCTCTCCAAGATTACAGGAAATCAGATAGGTGATGCTTTTTACGATATTATTAAAAATAATCCTTCCTTCACGGATGGCGTGGACAATTGAGACAAAATTATCGTCCGTTACAACCATGTCGGCCACTTCTTTAGCAACATCCGTTCCCGTGATACCCATAGCTACGCCGACATCTGCTTTTTT
>JACQMD010000155.1 GCA_016203755.1 Candidatus Roizmanbacteria bacterium | reverse complement strand
GCATTTCTCGATCTGGACAACACGTTATATGATGGATTTTATCAGTGCGATTGCATCAGCTACAGAATTAGCTGTGTGGACAGCGCCTTTGCTTAACTTATCGAAAAATGTATGAGTAATAGTATCGTTTTGCAACAATATAATTGGCTTATTAAATTTAATTGCTAACGCAACCTCAGATGCTGTACCTGGATTCATCCCGCATACTACCACTACATCTGAAGTAAGAATGTTAACCGTATTTCTTGCATCACCCATACCGGTAAGAATTGCAACATCGACTCCCTCTGAGGCGATTTCACCTGTATCAGATGGCAATATTCCTATTGTTAGCCCGCCCGCTGATTTTGCTCCTTTGCTGACTGCATCCATCACTCCTTTATTACGACCGCCGTTCAACAAAACCCATCCGTTCTCAGCAATTAGCTTTCCTAAGGTATATGCTGTTTTCATATCAGATTGAGTTGCATCGTCTCCTGGACCCATTACACCTACAATTGTTTTTCGTTTCACCTTCATATAAGGAATGTTCTATATATTTATGAATGTAAAATACCTTCCAATTTTCTTGAAAAGATTACGACAGATTGATGCCTTCCTTTTTCTGAGACTCCAACAAGACCTCGAGTATTTGATAACAATCTATATTCTGCTCCACCGAGTCCTTCCCTATGCAAAATCTCTATTGTTCTGGGCGAAACCGTACCGTTCTCTTGTAGATCAAACAATCCCACTCCTACATCACGACAGGGAATATCATTTATCATACCTCCCACAGTAAGCGGATCCTCAGGTATGGGGAAACAAACTTTTTCATCTAATACTATCGATTGGGCTGCTGACCACTCATCTGGATGATCACCAACATAGTCACTAAGCACTTGCATAAATCGTTCATTACGACTCATTATGGGAAAACTTAGAATATCGAGATTGTGTAAACCCTCAATTATACGTTCATAGTATCTCCTCAGTGAAGCGTCTCCCAATCCAGCTCGCCCTTGAATATCTTTCATTTCTCCTCGCAGTCTTTCCCACATACCCGCTCTTTCTCGATCAACCGTACGAAGGAGTTTAACCTGATCAGACAATGAACCTAATCCGTCATCAACCATAACCAATGTTGATTTCCGATCCATCAACAAAGAAGACGATTTAGTAGTATCTACTACACCAAAATCAATATTATCACCTTCGTATTGCGACGTAATAACCCGTTTAACTGAATCGAGTGGTGCAATTCCGCCAATTGGAGGAGTACAGACATGCACTGCACTATGCTTTCGAGCCCATGCTTGTATAACATTGCTGACTCTTACTGAGTATCGGGCGACGTGTCCTTGCCACTCCGGGCTATTGAGTAACCAGGGAGAGTCAGTAGTCTGCAGCCATTCATTAGGCGATTGGGCAACAGCCTCAACTGCAGCATGGTATGCACCGTTAAGTTTAGCCCCTCTTGCTACTTCGGCAGGGCATTTTTGAAAAGAAACTAACATATCTGCTGGAACTTGATACCCAAATAGTTCGTTTTTCATATTGATTATTATTAAATCATATGTTATCATACAATATATTATATGTCAACCGAAGTTAGATGCCATGCAACCACCTGAACATCGACAACCACCTACAGATGCTGCAGAAACGGTCTTTCGGAGGAATGGATTAGAAGTTCTCACCGGTCGGGCAAATCCTGAACTTGCAAAAAAAGTAGGAACTATTCTAAATGTAACCGTTGATCAACCCGTAAGTACGTTTGCAGATGGTGAAATTAGAATACAAATAGGACCGAGCCTTGACAGAAAAGACGTTTTTATAGTCCAACCGACCTCTCCTCCCCGTGTTAATGACTATGCTGTTGAACTAGCTCTCATGATTGATGCTGCAAGACGAGCCTCGAGTGCTGAGATTACTGCTATTATTCCGTATTTTGGCTATTCCCGTCAGGATCGTAAAGACCGATCCAGAGTTCCGATTAGCTCAGAAGTTTTTGCTAAATGGTATGAACAACGGGGAGCAATGCGCATTGTGACAGTGGACATTCACTCTGAACAACAACAAGGTTTCTTCAATGGACCCTGGGATAATTTACGTGCTTCCTATACATTGGTACCGGCTTTGAAAGATCAAGGTTTAGCTGAAAATGTTGTTGTTGTTTCACCTGATAAAGGCGGTGTGCCTCGTGCCACCGAATATGCTCGGCTCCTTGGCACCAATGAGCTTGCTGTGGTATACAAACATAGAGATATTCACCTCCACGACCAAACAAACACTCTTTTTATGGTAGGGGAAGTATCGAATAGAAATGTAGTAATCGTTGATGATCTTATCAGTACGTTTAGAACAGGTACAAAAGCAGCTACACTACTCAAGCAGAATGGAGCAGAACGGATTATATTTGCTGCAACGCATGGTCTTTTTACAGAAGATGCCTTGCAGAGATTAGATGATTCTCCTATCGATGAAGTATGGATTACGGATTCGATAGCACATCGAACGGAAGTATTACAACATCCGAAAATCCATAGTGCTTCTATCGCTCCGTTACTTGCAGAATCAATCCATCGTATTCATAAAGGAATACCTCTACACGATCTTATTCCCTAGAAATTAAGTTGAGCGGAAGAATTGTTTACCACCTGAAGTGGGAGAAGGCTTTATTGGCCTCTGCCATTTTATGAGCGGTGTCTTTGCGTTTGATGGCGCCACCCTCACCGGCAAACGCATCAAGTATTTCAGCGGCAAGCTTATCCGAAAAAGTTTTATATTCAGCAGTCGGACGATTGCGGGCCTCAAATATAAGCCATCGGAGGGCAAGTGAAAGTTTCCTCGGACCGCGAACAGGAGCCGGTACTTGATAGGCGGCTCCACCGATTCGACGTGAACGTACTTCTACCTGCGGACTGATATTTCTGATTGCTTCCTGAAATACCTCTACCGGATTATCATGGTGTTTTTTAATGATTTCGAATGCATGATAGACCGATTTTTGGGCAACTGATTTTTTTCCGTCACGCATGATCCGGTTAATAAGCTTTGATACGAATACATTTCCGTAGAGAGGGTCTGGGGCAGCGCGTTCTTTTCGTGATGATAGTGTTTTATTTCGTGCCATAAATAGTTATGCAGCAGCTCCTGGTGTTGCTTTTTGTCCGGGCGTTCCCGATAATTTCGTCCCGTACTTTGAACGGCTCGTCTTTCTGCCTTCTACTCCACGATCGTCAAATTTTCCGCGAACGATATGATATTTAACACCCGGTAAATCTTTTACCCGCCCCCCTCGTACCAGTACCACTGAGTGTTCAGCAAGCTGATGACCAACACCTTGAATATAAGCAGTAACTTCCATTTTATTGGAAAGCCTCACACGCGCAACTTTGCGGAGCGCGGAATTTGGTTTTTTAGGAGTCATCGTTTTGACAATAGTACAGACACCACGCTTCAGTGGTGACGGAAACGTTTTGATAGCACGCTCCCGGGCATTAAAATAACGGCGAAGTGCGGCCGCTTTTCGCTTTTTGATGATTTGCTTTCTTCCGTGTCTGACTAATTGATTTACTGTTGGCATAAGGTACGAGGAATTATATCACGCTTGTATTACCTCTTCAATGACAGCCCGATCCGGGGAGGTAGGTATAAGACGCCCAATAATGACATTTTCTTTAAGTCCTAACAGTCGATCAACTTCACCGAGCACTGATGCTTCGGTCAACACATTAGAGGTGTTCTCAAATGATGCGGCTGAAAGCCATGAATCCGTATGAAATGTCGCCTGACTGATACCTAAGATTACTACTTCTGCGGTTGCCGGCTCACCGCCTGAGGCCAAAATGCGGGCATTTTCCTCTTCAAACCGAACTCGGTCAGCTACTTCTCCAATAAGAAAGGTTGCATCACCTGGATCTTTAATACGAACTTTATCGCTCATTTTTCTGATAATGATCTCAAAATGACGGTCATCAATAATGATTCCTTGTGACTCATAGACATGTTGTAACTCGTTGAGTAAATACTGCTGTGAACCTCGAAGTCCGCGAATACGAAGCACTTCCCGAAGATCTAAAAATCCACCAGCGAGCTGCATACCTGCCGGAATAAGTTCTTTATTTTTTACCTGCAGTTCCATTGCAAGCGGAATAAGATACGCCCGCTCCTCAACAGGCTTCACCTTGAGACTTTTTACTATCACCTTATATCCCTCATCCGTCTCCTTAACACTGACCTTTCCGGGAATTTCAGCAATCGGGGAAAGCATTTTGGGAATACGGGCTTCAAATAGCTCTTCAACCCGTGGAAGACCTTGTGTCACGTCAAGACCAACAATTCCTCCTGCGTGTTTGACCCGAAGCGTTAACTGCGTACCCGGCTCACCGATGGATTGGGCTGCAACCACGCCAATTGGAGTACCCAGCGTCACCATGGTAAATGATCCCATATCCCAGCCATAACACATCTGGCAAATGCCATATTTGGCTGCACACGTCAGTGAAGAACGAACAGTAACAGCGGTAACTCCATCTTGGGCTAAACGTGAAAGTTCTTCATTCGTCAACGGCTTATTTCGTTTCACGATAACCTTCTTGCCTTTTTTGACGTCTTTCGAAAGAACACGACCTATCAAGCGATCAGTAAATGCACGGGTCCTTGGATCTTCTGTTGACACTTCTATTCCTTCTTTTGTTCCACAATCATTCATACGAATGATCGCATCATGAGAGACATCAACCAGTCGTCGGGTCAGATACCCAGCATCAGCAGTCTTAAGTGCCGAATCTGTTAATCCTTTACGGGATCCGCGAGCGCTCGTTACATATTCAAAAATAGAAAGCCCCTGGCGGAAATTTGACTTTGTGGGAAGCGGCACTACTTTTCCGAGCGGGTCAACCACGAGTCCACGCATTGCGGAAAGTTGCTTAATCTGATCGCGGGATGCTCTAGCTCCTCCGGAGTCAATAATAATACGGGCGGAATTTTCTTTATCAAACAAACTCCATGTGCGATCCGCAAGTTGCTCTGTTGTTTCAATCCACACATTATTAGTCAGGCGTCTTCGCTCCTCACTCGTAATAAGACCGGTATTGTAATTCTCTTCAATCTCGGCAACCCTACCTTCTGCTTTGTTAATAAATTCATCCTTATTCGGCAACATTTTACAATCAAACACCGAAACGGAGACTCCGCCGGCTTGAGTTTCTGCCCAGAATCCGAGGTTTTTCATTTCATCAATAAGATGAGCCACTTCTTCTTTGGTACGCGCGTGTAGTGCCTGCATGACAATCTTTTTTAAGTATGAGGCGTTGACTTCTTTATTGATAAATTGTAATTCCTCCGGAAGTTTCTCATTAAACAATACCCGTCCGACGGTTGTTGGCAGAATCTTATCTTCCACTGTAACTTGCACCACCTGACGAAGTCCAATCTTTCCGGTTTGCCACGCATATATTGCTTCTTCCTGCGTGTATTGCTTTTGTTCCTTATTGAATTTTGCCTTTTTACCGGCTTCTTTTATCTCTTCTGTCTGTTCTTCCGCAACCGAGGTAAGATAATAAATACCAAGTGCCATTCCTTTATTGGGTACTGAAACCGGGCTTCCGTCTGCCGGTTTTAATAGATTTTGGGAAGGCATCATCAGCTGCACCGCTTCTTCGATGGATTTTTCTGATATGGGGATATGTACGGCCATTTGATCGCCATCAAAGTCGGCATTATAACCGGAACAAACACACGGATGTAATCGAATGGCCGAACCCTCAATCAAAATCGGATAAAATGCCTGGATGCCCAGCTTGTGCAATGTGGGGGCACGATTAAGAAGGACCGGATGATTTTTCGTAATTTCCTCCAGAATATCAAAAACCTCGGCTATTCGTTCATCAAGGAGTGTTTTTGCATTCTTCACGTTTTGTGCAATACCCCGCTTGAGAAGTTCGCGCAGTACAAACGGTTTAAACATTTCAAGCGCCATATCTTTTGGAATACCACATTGAGATAAATCAAGATCCGGTCCAACCACAATAACTGAACGTCCTGAATAATCTACCCGCTTACCGAGAAGATTCTGCCGGAATCGACCCTGCTTCCCGCGAAGCATATCGGTGAGAGAGCGAAGCTTGCGCCGTACGGTTCGTCCCTTTCGCGAATGACTGGAGTCAATGAGTGAATCAACCGCTTCCTGGAGCATTCGTTTCTCATTACGAAGGATTATTTCGGGCGCGCCAAGATTGATCAAATGTTTTAAACGATTGTTCCTGTTTATGACGCGTCGATATAAATCGTTTAAGTCTGAAGTGGCAAACCTTCCACCGGCCAGTTGAACCATTGGACGAAGATCAGGTGGAATCACCGGTACTGCCTGCTGAATCATCCATGTGGGATTAATTTTTGACTTTCGAAGACCTTCTACAATCCTCAGGCGTTTCACCGACTTGATATGTTTCTGCCCTTGAGTTTTTTGTGTTTCTTCACGAATGGTGGCCGCCAGTTTATCTAAATCAAGTTCCTCAAGTACTGTTTCGATCGCCTCGGCACCCATCTTGACCGTGAAAAACGAAACTGCCCGAAGATCTGCAAGTCGCAAGTATTCCTCCTCGGCAAGAACGCTCAGCGGCTTGAGTGATCGGGCAAGGCTTAATATTCGCTTGAAAAACTCATCATTGGTGGATTTTTCTTTCAAAAACCGCTCTTTTATACGCGTAACATATTGCTTGGTCTTCAGTTTAATTTCGGTGATGTTAATATCTTGTGCTTCTTTTTGCTTTATTTTGCTACGAACTTCCCCAATATCTTCTTTTTCCTGTTTTTCAATGGCGGCTAACTCTTCTTTGTGCTTTTTTTCCAGATCGGAAAGTGACCGGGTAAAATGTTCTTGGATTTGCTGTAATGCTTCTTTTTTTGCTTTATGATCAACCGTCAAGACAAGGTAATGAGTAAAGTAAATGATGCTTTCGACCGCCTTGGGTGGAATATTTAACAGCAATGACAATACCGATGGAGCACCTTTGAAAAACCAGATATGTACACAGGAAGCGGCCAGGGTAATATGACCGAGTCGTTCCCGACGCACGCGCGAATGAGTCACTTCAACTCCACATTTATCACATACGACTCCTTTATAACGAATCCTCTTGTATTTACCACAATAACACTCCCAATCTTTCGTTGGTCCAAAAATTCGCTCATCAAACAATCCGTCCTTTTCAGGACGTAACGTCCGGTAATTGATCGTTTCAGGTTTTGTTACCTCTCCGTGTGACCATGTTCTGATAGCCTCGGGAGAGGCGAGAGAAATTTTCAACGCAGAAAAGTCAGTCATATCATTCATCGATTGTCTATCTGGTGTCACATCAGGTATATCAGGCATTGCCAATAACTCCTTCCGGTGTAACATTTAATCCTAAACTCTGTAATTCTTTGACCAATACTTTAAATGACTCTGGAATGGTGGGAGTTGGTATTTCCAGGCCTTTTACAATTGCCTCAAATGCTCGAGCCCTTCCTACCACATCATCGCTTTTAATAGTCAACATTTCCTGTAACGTATAGGCAGCCTTGTGTGACTCAAGCGTCCACACTTCCATCTCTCCAACACGCTGTCCTCCCATTTGTGCTTTACCACCAAGAGGCTGCTGCGTCACTAATGAGTACGGACCGGTCGAGCGGGCATGGGTCTTGTCCTCAATCATGTGGATAAGCTTCATCACATAACCTAACCCATACACTACTTCCCGTTCAAACGGCTGACCTGTTCTTCCATCATAGAGGGGAGTTTTTCCATTAATGGGCAAACCGGATTTTTTCAAAAGCGCAAAAAGATTATCTTCTTTAATTTTTTCAAACACGGGAACAGCAACTTTTTGCTGTAATTTTTCAGCAGCCCACCCGAGTGTTGCTTCCAGCAATTGTCCAAGATTCATACGGTTGTACACTGAAAGTGGCGAAATGATGATGTCAATTGGTGTTCCGTCCGGAAGATAGGGCATATCGGCAACAGGAACAATTTTTGAGATAACTCCTTTATTGCCATGCCGACCTGCAAGTTTATCTCCGACAACAACCTTACGAAGTTGTGCAACTTTCACAATAATACGCCGTATGGTTCCGGGATCCAACTCATCGCCCTTCTCACGATCTAATACTTTTACCCCTACCACAATACCCCGCTCACCGTGAGGCATACGAAGTGACGTATCCCGAACTTCTCGTGCTTTCTCTCCAAAAATTGCACGGAGTAGTCGTTCTTCTGCCGTCAGCTCTGTCTCTCCCTTTGGCGCTATCTTACCAACGAGAATATCATTTGGGTCAACTTCGCTTCCGATGATAATCACCCCATCTTTATCCAAATTCCGGAGTGCAACTTCACCCACATTGGGAATATCTCTCGTGGTTTCCTCAGGACCAAGTTTGGTATCAACCACATCAGTTTCATACTCCTCGATATTGATAGAAGTGAGTAAATCCTCATGCAGTAATCGTTCTGAAATAACAATAGCATCTTCATAACCCAAACCGTCAAAGGCCATATAGGCAATATGCAGGTTTTGCCCAAGAGCCAATTCTCCATCTTCACACGCCGGACCATCAATAATCACCGTTCCCTTACGAACTTTTTGTCCAATGGTAACAAGCGGTCGCTGCGTAAAACAGGTAGACTGTGATGTCTTTTTAAATTTCTCCAAATAAAAAGTGCGCTCTTTTTCTTTCTTATCTGTCGGTTTTAAAATGATTTTCCTCGCATCAACATAGAGTATGGTTCCGTCAGTGTCTGCTGTGATAACTCTACCCAGCACCTGGGGAATTCGCGCTTCCATTCCTGTTCCGACAATGGGGGTGGTGGGCCGGATCAGCGGGACCGCCTGACACTGCATGTGTGTACCCATGAGAGCCCGGTTTGCCTCATCGTGCGCAATGAAGGGAATAAGTGAAGCTGACGTACCTACCACTTGCTGTGGTGAAAGATCAATACACTGGGTTTTCTCGCTGTCAACCTCAATAAACTCACCTTTATAGCGTGCCGGGACAATCTGATCAATAATTTTACCGCGGCTATCAACCATGACGTTTGCATCGGTAATATAGTAATTCTCTTCATCGTCTGCTTGCAGATACACAATGTCATTGGTCACTTTTTTGTCAACAACTTTGTGATAGGGAGTCTCAAGAAATCCATACTTGTTTACCCTCGCAAACAGGGTCATATACGTAACGAGTCCGATATTGGGCCCTTCAGGCGTACGAACTGGACAAATCCTTCCGTATTGAGAAGAATGAATATCACGAATTGAGAAAGAAGCACGCTCCCGTGAAACTCCTCCGGTACCCATGACGGTAATCCGTCTCAGATTGTCAAGTTCGGCTAAGGGGTTTGTTTGATCAACAATTGTTGAGAGCTGACTTGTTCTGAAAAATTCATTAATTGCAGCAATGAGTGGTTTTGGGTTGATAAGCTGGCTCGGCGTAAGATCAGCAACAGCTCCCGTTAAACTCATTCGTTCTTTGATGGTACGCTCAAGACGCAAAAGTCCGACTCGAAATGCCGTATTTGCCACCAATTCTCCCACCCGACGCACCCGACGATTACCTAAATGATCAATATTATCAACTTCTCCCTGTTTGTTCATAAGACCAATCAGATAGCCAATAATAGCAACCACATCTTCGCGTGTTAACACCCAGTTTTCTTTCGTATTCGAAAGCGTAAGTCTTAACCGCTTATTTACTTTATACCGTCCAACCTCACCGAGGTTATAGACTCTGCTATTAAAAAACATCGTACGGATTCTCTCTTTTGCATTTTCCAGGATGAGCGGCTCCCCCGGTCGAACCTTTTTATAAATCTCAAGAAATGCTTCTTCTTGAGTTTTAGTCGTATCTTTTTCGATTGTTTTTGCTATAAATCGCTTGTCGTTGGGAAAGAGTGCCATAATTTCCTCATCAGTTGAATATCCTAATAACCGAAGAAATACCGTGACGGGAAATTTGCGTCGTCGATCGATACGAATATAGATAACGTCATTACGTCCAACAGTAAAATCAAACCATGATCCATAGAGTGGTCGAACTTCCGCCTGATAAAGCATGCGACTGCTTGAGGAATCTATTTCTCCGGTAAAATACACGCCGGGAGAACGAACAATCTGATTTACGACACACCGCTCGACCCCGTTAATAATAAAAGTTCCCCGGTTCGTCATTTGGGGAATATCACCGGCATATACTACTTGTGTAATTGATTTGTTGGTTTTTTTGTTGGTGAGCCGCACTTCAACACGGAGCGCACTTTCGTATGAAAGATCTTTTTCTATTGCTTCTTCTACAGATAGCTCAGGCTCATCAAAAGAATGTTTGCCGAATGAGAGGATCCAGTTCTTTCCACTATAATCTTCTATTGGGGATATTTCTTCGAGGAGTTGGGCGATGCCTTCCTTCAGCAACCACTCATAACTCTCCTTTTGCACCGCAAGAAGATCTAATGGTGGCAGGGAAAATCTTTGTTGTCCAAGCGTTACTCGCGATTGAGGAGTTGTGAGCGTCTTCGCCATTTGTATAGTTATAGTCGGGTATAAATAAAACGACAAAAATAAGCGTACTCTCCGTACGCCTGCTGCCTAATTATGAGAATTATGGTATTTATATCACACTCTTACCTACCTGTCAAGAACGAAATGAGCTACAGAATG
>JACQMD010000144.1 GCA_016203755.1 Candidatus Roizmanbacteria bacterium | reverse complement strand
GTATCCATACGAAATTAGTATACTATATTTGAGTTGAAAAATCTTTACCTGCTATCAGCTCGGCTATGATATAATGAATATATGAAAATTGGCGTTTTGACAGATACTCACGATCAATATCACAACACCCGAAAAGCTGTCACTATCTTGAATGACCAGAAGGTTGCACTGGTAATTCATTGTGGAGACTGGGTATCGCCATTTACACTCAAGTTTTATGAAGGGTTGACGTGTCCGATAAAGGGTGTATTCGGAAACAATGACGGAGACAGATTCCGGCACACGACGAAATTTGCTGCACGGGATGCACACGTAGACGTCACCTATGAAGAACGATTTATGTCTTTGGATCTTGATAATCGTAAGATTGCCGTTTTTCATGGTGACTACCGCGAAATAACTGATGCGCTGATAACGTGCGGAGCATATGATGCAGTATTTCACGGCCATTTCCATATTGCTGAAAACAAGATGGTCGGTAAAACGCTCTCATTAAATGCCGGAACGCTCATGGATGTCACCAGCGATACGGTAAAAGGCGCAAGTTTGGCCATATACGATACTGCAACCAACAGCGCAAGAATCATCACTCTATGAGCCGGTACCCCAATCAAAAACTTTTTTGGGAAAAACACCACAAAGCAGATACGCATAAAGCCTACATCGATAGTCCTTCCCGCTTTGCCCGTGAGGTGGAAGAACTATTTCCGCCCGGCGCAACAGTACTTGAACTTGGCTGTGGTGTGGGAGCTGATGCTTCCTATTTTGCAGAACAAGGCAATACGATCACCGCGACCGATTTCTCAGAGGCAGTCATCAGACAAAACCAACAGCGATATTCGAACCGCAACAATCTTGCTTTTCAAGTACTCGATATCAGTAAGCCATTTCCATTCAGTAAACATTCATACGATGTGGTGTATGCCCATTTGTCACTCCACTATTTTACCGATTCGGTAACGAGGAAAATAGTTAACTACATACATACCGTGCTCAAACCAGACGGTTTGTTCTGTTTCATGTGCAAATCCACTGATGATCCACTATACGGGAAAGGAATTCAAATTGAAAAAGACATGTTTGAAAAAGAAGGTCATATTCGCCATTTCTTTAGCGAAACGTATGCAAAAGAGTTATTCAATAAGAAATTTAACATTCAATTACTTGAATCTGGCAAAGAAGATTTATATGGATACCCGTCTGCGTATATACAGGTAGTAGGGAGAAACATTTAACATATTTCGAACAAAATCTACACTGATAGTATTGGCTATTTAAGTCTCGGTATCTGGCGCAAATACTCTTCGCCAAAAAAAGAAGTAGCAATTGAAATTCTGGAAGCATTCCATCTATCAGGAATTACTGATGTCGGAGTAACTAATCTTGCTAAGTGAATATCTACCGGCATGGGAGAACGCCATTCTTTGAGTATCTCAGCATCCCTTGAATCTTCGTTGATTCGCAACAATGGATATCCTGCTGTAACAAGTTCATTTGCCTGAAAGGCTACAATATACCCACTATCATATACCACCCTATCTTGACAAAAGGCGACCGCTGAACGACCTCGTAGACCCAAAACTCCCGAGGCTATTACCTTCTCAAGAGTAGTTTCGCCTAGTGAATGCACAAGCAAACTATTGTGGTCAATGGATTCTGGAGAAGATCTCCATATTTCCGGATGTAAACCTGCGTCTGCAAAATAATAATCGAAAAAACTTGCTTTAATTTTTGTCGAATGATGAAGTCCTTGTTCTACGGCATATTCATCATCTACTACGTCGTAAAGCATTTGTGATAAATATTTTTTTGACCAGTCTTCAAATCCAAATCGCTTTCTGCGTGTATCTTCTTTTTCAAATCCAACACGGAGATACTGTTCCCAACCATGAAGATCTGAAGTTAACTGATGTGTTTCAACAAAACCTGGAGTCAGCTTTTTTCGTTCTTTTTCCCATAAAGTTGTGAGAAATTGTTCTCGCTTATTTGACGCTCTTTTTATAGCTTCAGTTCTATCTGATTCCGGAATGGTAGCAATAAATTCTTGTAGATGAGAAGGAACAATAATATCTGGAAGTGTCTGGTTTCTTCTTGCTTCCATTTCCTGCTGAGCTTGCCGATCGCTGGCTGCGAAGAGATCAGCAAGCATGCCGCTTACATCAACATTAAGTTTTGGTTTTTCCTCTTTCGATTCATCTGACATAATGGTGTTATTTTAGTATACCATTTGTTGAGGTGAATTCAAAAATGCTTACTTCATCGACATCTCGTGTATCATTACTGATAAGATCGGAATAGTTTGATATACTGCTAGCATGCCGCATACCAATATTAAAATACTCACCTGGTTTAATTTCTTCACTGACTTTAAATTCTACGCTCCGGTTGCCATCATCTATTTTACCCGCGTTTCCGGATCATTTACTCTCGGGATGAGCATATTTGCCATAACTATGATTTCTTCTGCTCTATTTGAAATCCCGACGGGAATCTTTTCTGATTACCTCGGCAGAAGAAAAACCATGCTGCTCGGCGCTGTATCGGCAGTGTTGTACGCGTTGCTGTATGCAATTTCCCATTCATATTGGATGCTGGCATATGGCGCTCTGTTTGAAGGATTATCCCGTTCATTTTACAGCGGAACAGATACTGCACTCTTGCATGAATCGCTTGCGGAGACAGGCAACGAACATAGCTACGATGAATACTTAGGAAGAGTACGATCTATGTTTCAGATAGCACTTGCAATATCAGCAATTATTGGCAGTTTTCTTGCGCAATGGTCATTTCCACTCATCATGTGGCTATCGGTCATCCCGCAACTCCTGTGTGTGTTTTTGGCATTGCGGCTCCGTGAACCCCGGTTTAAAGAACGAACAAGTGGCAATATCTATACTCATTTGCGGAAAGCGTATCGAAATTTTATCCATAACAAAAAATTGCGGCTCTTAAGCACTGCTTCAATTCTCTCTGAAGGAATGGGAGAAGCCACCTATCAATTTCAGTCCGCATTCTACAACACGGTGTTACCTATCTGGGCCATTGGTATAGTAAAAACGTTATCAAATATAGGAGCGACAATAAGTTTTAGGCTGAGCGGCCGGATTATAAAAAAATACGGTGCAACAAAATTATTGTTCACCGGTACTTTGTACAATAGATTCATTAATAGCATTGCGGTGCTATTTCCAACCGTTCTATCCCCGTTTTTGATGGTAACATCCTCGTTTTTCTACGGTATTACTTCGGTTGCGGAAAATACACTCATGCAACGTGAATTTCGGAGCAGTCAACGGGCTACCATGGGATCACTCAATTCATTTGGCGGGAGTTTGTTCTTTGGATTTGCAGCACTGTTATTGGGATTTATTGCTGATCGTGTTTCTCCTGCACGGGCAATCCTGGGAATTCAACTCGTTTCATTGACAATACCGTGGCTGTATTGGAAACTCTATAACCATACGAAAGCAGTAACTGTTGGAAAATAATAGAGGATGTTCTTTCCTACTCTCGACAACGCAGCAGTGCGTTTTCAAATTGTTTGGAGAGAGTGAAAAAGTTGTCATAATAGAGAGCAGTATTTACTTTTTCCCGTGAATGATAGGAGAAATTGTTATTTTTTCTCAGTCCAACCGCTTCTCCTTCACGCATAGCAAGAGCTAAAAAAAGTGCTGCTTTTGCTCCGGTAGATGAGGAATAACGTAACCGTTGAGAAGCGGGTAATTCTGAAGCAAAAATGGATGGATGATAGGTACCAGGAGGGAGAACGATTTTACCTGATGGTTTAATCACCGCATCGTAATCCATTAGTGGTTTCCCAAGCGTATCTAGTTGAACAAGAAATTCAGCAAAAGTCACCGTCTGTTCTGCATCAACTCCACCAATATCAAGACTCAGTGTTTGATATCGTTTTTCCTGATCAACTCTAATATTAAACCCATAATTATTACTACTGCCATATATACAGATTCTCGCCTCAGCATTCGAAGAAGGATTCCTCCGAATCTGAACTTTGGCCGCTTTACCAAGGTGAATAATTTCCATATCTAAAGGATCGGTATTGTCGCGTCTGGCAACTACATGTGAAAGTCCACTTGTTGTCTGTTCCCAAAATTGTTTGTAAAACGTAAGAAAACGCTTCACATCGACAATACTGGTAAAAACCGGCACCAGAAGAAATCGTTCATGTTTCTTCAATGATCTGAGGTAATCAAATACCTCTCCACTATATCGGGAAAACAAGGATCCGTTTCCATTGTGCTGTTTTCCCTGTCGCAACGCAAGGATTCGATCCTTCATAGGATTAAACTGCTCATGAGAAACACCTACAGGAACTGATGACGTCAAAACAGCACAGCGGTCCGGGCCCTGCACATGCATTGCCATACCATTTGCAAGATTAATTACCTCGGCAAGATTTAACAGCAAATCATCCTTCAAATCACGGAGAAAGGGAATGAGAAGTTTTTGTTCTTTTTCGCCTTCTGATGCAGCGGTTAGCCGGTCAAAAAAAGCGGTAATTGTTTGATGTACAGAAAAGCTTTCCTCAATTGCATCTTTGTACCAGCTCAGACGCGGGGAAGCTTCCCCTAAATGCTGCTCAGTTGATGCCTGATCGTACAGGAGAAGTGCACCGACTCCGACCATGGGGTTCCGGTCGATGAGCTCTGAAAAGAACGTGGTGAGACGCGGATTTTGTTCGGCTACGGCAATTACTCGTTTCTTTACCTCCTCTGTTAACGGTTTCAAAAGATAATCCATATATTGTCGCATTGATGTCTGATGATGCTCTTCCTCCCAGTGACTATCTTTTCTCCGCAACATTTGTTCTACCCAATGACTCGCCATCGCACCATCTATATCGGCAGTTTGTGCCATAATCTGCAGGTCTTCGGTCAACAGTCCTTCCTGGGAAACAGTTTGGGTTCTGACAATTTCGGAGACTCTCTCTTGCAAATGATGAAGAAATTCAACAGTACCGGTAGCACGATTGACGAGTGATGTC
This sequence comes from Candidatus Roizmanbacteria bacterium, assembly GCA_016203755.1. Taxonomy (GTDB): domain Bacteria; phylum Patescibacteriota; class Microgenomatia; family 2-01-FULL-40-14; genus JACQMD01. The sequence goes on along the minus strand of JACQMD010000144.1, from coordinate 5,425 downwards.
GGAGTGATAGCCTCGACCGATACTGCGCTTGGTTCCCTATCCATAATAATATGTAATTCCGTCCTCACTATAACAGGCATATGCACGAAACGCAATAATCTCCATTTACTTATAGGTATATGCTATACTTCTATAAATTCATACTAAAATGATACCAGAAGCCTTACTTTGGAATTCATCACAATTAAAATCACAAGAAGTCATTACCCATGCTCAGATACTTGATGCGGTAAACAATCGTCCCAGTCTCGTCCGATCTATCGATCACTATCCGGAACTATCAGAACCGACAGCTCTTCCTCCTCCCCCACCACCGCTTACTGAAGAAGGTGCCATCGACCCATTTGACATTGAAAATAGTGACTCCATAGACCAGTTTAGATCGTGCATTATTTTTTTTGGAGGAAGTAACAATTCGATGGAAGAAGAACATAACATAATACGACAAACAAATTGGGAATGGGCAGATTATGAAAATCCTACGCCAACCAACAAACAGTTTTTACAGACGCCCGGCCTTCGAGCGCAGGCTATCTACCGGATAGTCACGCAAGAAATACCCCCGGATGCTGTTCCGCAGGGACCCTTGCTCGATTATCAAATTCAGATGAATTTTGCAGCGTATCATGAAGAGGAGTTAGAAAATACTGCAGTACGGTTTATCCTTGAGACGCAATCACCGGGTGAACCAGAACCGACTATTATTTTTGACCGAAACATGGGTGAATTTACCGATTTTGACCTTGAGTGGACTCCACTGGAAGTAGAGATGAGCGAAGAAGAATTATCGCTCTTTCAGGATAGAGTCCACAATCTCGGAGCGTTTTCTCGGCTTCGATTTGAAGTGCATGGGCTTCCCCTTACATTGGCGGCAACCGATCGAGGCTATGCTGATGATCTTGACTTTTGGTGGTGTGCAATAAAAGAACCGGAAGAGACAAGTTATTTGCCCATGGTCCTCAATAATTCAAACACCGCAAATTCTACTGAATAGGCAAATCTGTTATTTCAAAAAGTATTTGGTATACTGATGTAGTCATATGACTCAATCAGCCACTTTTCTCCCGAAGGATTGCTTTGATATTAAAGGACGCGGAGTGGTGGCAACAGGGAAACTCACCAGCGGGATGCTTGCCAAAGGCATGACCACCACAATCCTCGGAAAACCGGCACAAATTGGCGCGATTGAAAGTTTCCGTAAATCCTGGGAGACAATTAGCAGTACCGATCTTCCCGCTGCGGAAGGAATTGGACTTCTATTATCGGGAATAACCAAAGAAGATATCAGTTCCGTTATCCAACAACATGCTACCATTGAATTTCAGGGAAATCCTTTACCGGCACCTACACAGCCAGTCATTGCTTCTCCTTCAACGCAATCATCGAATAAACGAATCATGATGATTATACTTCTTTGTCTCTTTTTCGTCAGCGTCGTCTTTTTCTTCTTCTAACCATGTTTCTTCATGAACAATCAGGATTCGTTATCCCCCAACGCCATCACGCGCAGCTTGCTGGAAAGGTGGCCGGGAAATGGGGAAATGAATCGATTGAACGGGCGCTGACGTACCGGGTTGTACCATTTTCATTACATCGTCCTAATCTTACAACCATATGATTATTACAGACCATCTGTATGGAAAAATAGTTGTGGATAACCCTGTTATTACTGCTTTACTCCGGTCACAACCACTGACGCGGCTTAAAAAGATTGCGCAGTTTGGTGTACCCGATGAGTTTTACCATCATAAAAACTATTCACGATATGAACATTCCATTGGCGTTTTTTTGTTACTGAAAAAACTTGGCGCGTCCGATGAAGAACAGATGGCCGGCCTTATCCATGACGTGTCGCATACGGCGTTTTCTCATGTCGTTGACTGGCTGCTTGATTCAGGAGCAGTAGAAAATTATCAGGACATTCATCATGATGAATTTATTCGTAATTCTGAGATTTCAACAATTCTTGAGAGGTATGGAGTTAATGCGAAACAAATTGCAAAGCTCCACAACTTTACGTTATTGGATCGGGATCTTCCCAATCTTTGTGCAGACCGGATAGATTATGCACTTCGTGAGTTTCCTCCCGCAATAACACAGACATGTATTGCCGGGTTAACCGTCAAACATAACAAGATTGTCTACCAGGATGCAAAGGCTGCGTATCTGTTTGCCCATCATTTTCTCTTGCTGCAACAGCATCATTGGGGAGATTATGAGGCAGTAGTGCGGTACTTTCTTTTTTCGCGGGTACTTCGTCGTGCACTCCGCCTTACCATCATTCAGTTTGATGATTTTATGAAAGAGGATGATTTTATTGTCAAAAAGCTCACCGCATCAAACGATCCGTACATTCAAGACAAGCTGGCACTGTTACGGAAAAAATCTCTTCGAAATCTTGCCAAAGGCACAAAAGTGATGCACAAAAAGTTTCGCTACGTCGATCCGGAGATTGTCAGCGGCTCTCAACTGGTACGATTGAACATTGTTCATCCCCTCTTTCGAAAAGAACTCGAACAAACCAGGCAGGAAAATGAAAAAGGGATAGTATTGCCGTTACTATCAGACGAAACGCTGTAATCTGTTTATCTACTATATCAACGGTCTCACACTGGTATCCCTCCCTTCCCAAACGCAATCCGGTCAAGAATCGTTTTATCCATATCCATCATACGAGCTGGCGTTGCGGTATATTCACCATAGCGGTCATTAATCCGGTCCAGGGCATCGGCAAGAAGCCGGCGCTTGTTGGTGAAAGCAAATAATGACTGTTGCATAAAACCTTGCGCAATAATGTCATAACAACGAACCGCAATTTTTGTGACAACGTTCCGCTTTGGTTGTTGATCGAACAACGCTTTTTCCGCTTCATACAGTTCATAAGTGGTGGAAAGGAATGTTCCGGTTTTTTTTCCGTGATGCCAGAAGCTTCCGTCCGCATACCAGAGTGCCAGATGCACTCCTTGCGCTGCAAATCCGGCTTTTCTGAGCCGGCGTCCCATTTTCTCCGTTAATTTTAACAGTAATCGAAGCAGTTCTTTCCGCTCATCAGTTTTCTTCTCAAGCGCATAATCCTGTCCAAAACTCTTCCGCTCATATTCGACGCTGTCAACTTCCCATCCTCGGAGTCGCTGATACCAGTAGTACCCGACGATACTTTGAAACACCTGTTTCTTGAGAAGCACAAGCGGCGCGCCGAAAAATTGCAGCGGAGTCAAAATACCGTACCGGTTAAGACGGATTTGATAACGGATATTAATCCCCGGAAGATCAATAAGGAGGAGTGATTTATACACTGATTCGAGATTGTAATGGCTAATCATATCAAGTCCATCGGGCTTGTGAAGTCTGGCTCCCACTTTTGCCAGGAACCGGTTGGTAGCAATACCAATACTGCACGATATCCACTCCCCAATCTCAACCCGAATACGCTTCTTAATCTCTTGGGCAATACCGATAAGATCCTGGTGTAATAAATGCGTAACCGGTGCAAAATCAATCACGGTTTCATCGATAGATTTTGGTGAAACCACGGGAGAATATGATTGACAGATTGCCAAGAATTTCAGGTGAACATCGCGGATAAGCCCAACTTCCGGCTGGCGGAGAACAAGCGCCGGATACAGACGGCGCGCTTCAAAAACCCGCATGCCGGTCTTAATACCATACCGTTTTGCTTCGATGGAGGGAGATAAAATACATCCTTTGTCTGTTTCGTAGGCAACCGCTGCAATGGGTTTTCCACGCAAATGCACATACGCCTGCTGCATCACGGTTGCAAAGCAGGAGTTGATATCGATATGCATGATAGAGGGAGGAGCTCTATTGATCTCGTTCATTGCTTTAAGCGATCCGAGTAATCCGAATTTCCATCCGAATGCTCCGAATGGAACAATTTTATATTGAGTATTCGTTTTGGCTTAAGATACAGACTTCTGAAATTGACAATAAGTCCAAGTTCAATATTTGCTGATTGTAAATACCGTTGCATCTGACGATAGTCTTCTTTGGTAATGAAAGGTTTCGCTTTTGTATCAATAATAATCTTGTTGTCAATAATAAAGTCAATCTTATTTCCTTTTGGAGAAGAACTGTTAAGTAACTGAATTTCTATTTCTCTTTTATAGGGTATTTTTGTTTCTTGAATCAGTTTTTCAATACAATCAGCGTATTGCTTTTCCCGACAAAATCTCCCGAGCTTTTTATGAACGTTAAAAAAGATTCCTGTTAATTGGTAAGAAAGTTGCTGATGTACTAACTTTCTCATATTCGGATCATTCGGATGCTTTCGGATGGCATTAGGATCGCACTTCAGTTTCCATCGGTAACCTCTCGCAATCTCCACGCAAGTGTTTCGCTGTCAACGGTCAGACGAAAATCAAGGGTACCATCTGTCACATGATAGATGTGAAATGTAATCCTGCCATGCCGTTCCTGATGGTAGTAGGAAACTTTTGAAATGTTGTGCACATTGCCACTCCAGCTTAACCGGTAGGGAAGTGTTTTCCCCTGATCAGGATCGTAGATTGAAAGCACCTTGACTCGTTCGTTTGTTTTGATTCTCATGATAGTTCGTGTAACTTGTAACGTATAACGTGTAACCTTTGCTTTAGTGATTTGTGTTTTTTAAATGAAATGTTACAAGTTATACGTTATACGTTTTACGAGCTAATAATATTCTTTTATCACCTTTATCACGACTCCGCCGATAGTCAGACTTTGCTGCGGATGAATCGGTGAATAATGGGGATTTGCAGCGGTGAGGAACACAGTACCGTTGGTCTGGTTGAAATATTTCAGCGTCCATTCGTTGTCAATAAATGCAGCAACAATATCTCCCTGTTTTGGCTGGCGGAGCCGGTCAACAATGACCAGATCTCCGGGCCGAATACCTTCTTCAATCATCGAATCACCCGAAACGCGAAGCAAGTAGGTATGACCAGGATGAGGAACCAAATATTGATCGAGGGATACGAAATCATCACTGTATGATTCGTGCATTGTTGGCGATCCTGCCTGAATAGCACCAAGGAAGGGGATTACAAAAAACGATGCGGTGGGGGCAATCCGGTTGCCAATCTTCTCAAGCAACCCCTCCTCCATCCATTTATGAATCACTTTGTAGACAGCGTTCCGTGAAGCAAATCCAAAGAGGTCTAACATTTCCGTGTACGTAGGCAATCGTTTGAATTTTGCGTAAAACTGTTTGAGTTTGAGGAGTTTATCGTTTGTCATATGTTGAGTTAAGTAAGTGAATAATTGTTCACCAGAAATAAGTATAGTGAACACTTGTTCACTTGTCAAGATAGCAAAATGTAACTATTCAGTTCTCCCCAGTAGGTAACCTTGCATTTTCTTCACAAACCTGCGTATAGTAGACAGTCCTATGCACGGATATTTCAACTATCACAGTGTTGATGATGAG
>JACQMD010000143.1 GCA_016203755.1 Candidatus Roizmanbacteria bacterium | reverse complement strand
CAGAAATATTCTGGATAGTTAGATACGAACCCGTAACCGTGACGCCGATGGCGCTTTTGACCGTTCCCTGTGCATTCAAAGAGATGAGCGGTTTTTCACCGGTGCCGTAGCTGCCAATGATAATTAGTTGATCAGACGTACCGCTCCATGCTGCCGTCAACGGCTCGGTAAATACACATTCCCGCTTGAAAAGAAGGCTGTCTCCCGGCTGCAACAGTGCAGTACTTGCACGACTGATAGTTTTCCATGCCGTTTGAGCTGTTGTTCCTGCCTGCGTATCATCACCCACACAATCTACATAGTAAGTTGTTAGGGGTGTCGTTTCGGCAACAACGGGCAGAGAAACAAACCAGTTGAATACGAGAACAATTATGAAGACTCCAAGAAGACACCGAAACATACCAATTCAGTATTTCACGAAAGAACTACCCCGTCAATCTGTTTCTGGTATCTCGTCTCTTGCTACTGGTCACTTATCTCTGGTCTCTGTTTTACCGATACCCGATTGGTTTGCTCGTGGGGACAAAGGAGAGGCTCATTTTCCGGTTTTGGGTATCGAGTGAATCGATAATGACCGCAATTTTTTCTCCTTCTTTAAATTCTTTCCCTGCCGGGATTTTGGAGACGTGGATAAGTCCTTCAATACCCTTTTGAAGCTCAACAAATGCGCCCAAGTTACTTATCTTGACAACAGTTCCTGAAACCTGTGATTCTGCCGGATATTTTTTCTCAATACCTTCCCACGGATCAGGCAACAATTGTTTGATAGAAAGCTGCAAAATCCCCTCTGACATATCGATACGCACTATTTTTGCCGAAACAGACTCCCCCACTTTGTAGAGCTCTCCCAAATTATCAACCCGCTCCCATCGAACTTCGCTGATATGTACAATACCAGGTACTTCCGGTTTGTTATCTTTTTTCGTAATCGTTACGCCGAGTGAGTAGTTATCGATGGTGTGAAGCGTGCCGGAGACGGTATCGCCTTCTTCGTAGTTGGTAAGGGCTGCGCGCATGGAACTGAGCTGTTCTTTCTGGGTCACTTCCTTTTGAGAAAGAACCAGTCTGTTTTGCTGTTGATCAACTTCAAGTACCTGTACCGCAAATGAGGTATTGACGAGTCTGTCCGGATTGCTCTGAAAGGATGGGTCCAGCTGCATCTGGGGGATAAAACCCCGGAGCGATTTGTATTCTACGAGTACTCCGCCCGAGATCACTTTGACGGCATAGACATGGATCTGCCGATGCGTCTCTTTTGCGCGGACTAAATCATCCCACAAACTGTTCACGAGCGTTTTCCGAAGCGAAATAAGGGTTTCCCCCGATTCCATCTCGGGGATAATTACCTCGGCATCAACCACCATTCCTTCCTGCAGCATGCCCGCAAGGTCGGCAACTGCGTCAAATTCACGCCCTGCCACGACTCCGTACGATTTTGCGTTGATATCGGCCAGAATTTCATTACTGTCAACTTTGAGAATGGTAGCCCGAACATGCGTACCACGACGCATGGGGGTAAACGTCACCTTTTGATCCCGAAGCAGATCCTCCATCGTCTGAGCGGTCGTCTTAGCCGAGGAACCAGCTGGTTGTTGTGTAGTTGTTCTTGATTTTCTCACGTGTCATACGACTCCTTCCGTATAAGAATAGGTGTATTATACTGCGATGGCGTGAGTTACGCAAGTTGACCGATATGGCGTAACTCATCACGAGTCACTCACCACAATCATCGCCGGTTCAGAAGCAATAAGTTGATGTTGCACTTGTTCAAGATGTCGCGCAGTTACGATTTTATCTATCTCATTTAGTTTATCAGCGTCAATCATCCGTCCGTATCGTCTTAAACCATACATGATATTTTGAAATCTCGATTCGGTGGCAACTGGCAAGGCAGACAACCTCCTTGTTGCCATTTCAGTAACATGTTCGGCGTCTTCTCTTCCAAAACTCCCAAATACAGCAGAATTGAGGTGTGGATAAAGATTTCGCACAAATTCCTCTTTATTTTCCCGTACACGCATGACCATCTTGAAACCAAGAAGTCGTTTTGACGAGCCAACCCACTGATCAATTTTATCGCATGAATAACCCAGTCCATTTTCCCTATAAAAGGCAAATGCTTTGTGAGCAGCAATGTCCATGAAACGACCGGTAGCGTACGATGCTGCGGTAAATGGTGTTGATGGGAATAGCCATATGTAACGAACGGTCATCTTTCCTTGAGGAACACCGGTAGCATGTTCATAGTAACCACCCTGTTGAAAATCAGGGTGAATCCGCTCGCATAACTGTTCATCCACTTTCACAGGCGCTTGTGCATTTTTTATGCTATGTAATTTTTTATTCAGTATATCCATACAGCTTCTTGTTATCAGTGTTTTACCTTCGGAAAAAACGGTAACTTCCATATCTTGCGGCGTAAAAATAACGGCGTGCTGACGTTGTACTTCTTCAGGTGTTATAGTAAACAAATCATCTTCCTTGCCAATTGGATCACAATTGATCGGGTTTTCTGCATGAAATAACACATTCCTATAAAACTCTCCTGCTACAAAGTCATGATTGACATTCCTCTGAACTATTTCACCAGCAATTACATTTTTTTCTGACTCAAGTGCGTTTGGTGAAATAACAAGCGGTGTCGCTATTTGTTCAAAAATAACCGGAATAATAGGCCAAATGCCATAATCAGAAACAGCAGGATTTGCTGCTCCTTTGAGGGTTATAGTAAAATCGCTATGACCTGTTTGCGCATCGTACCGGGCTTCATATCTTCGGGCAGCTTTGTCTGGATTATTTGAAATAAGATGCTCAACAAGATGATTGATACCTCTTTTTCCGACGGGTTCATAAAATGCACCGGTGGGAAAATACCCTATCATCTGTGCATGCGCTCTGTCACTAACAATTCTCGTTGCCCCAGCTAAAACCGCTCCATTGTCCATCCGGCGCAGTTCAACTCCATGATCATTCAAGTACTTTTGTTCATGCCCGACTGGAACGAAAATATCGACATCTCCTTCGTATTCTTTGAGCTTATAAGATGTATGTTGATTCTCTACCATACTTGCCTTATGAAACGTAATAATACTACCACCCCGCTGCAACTATTGTGAAACACCAGGGAGTAAAGACGCATCGATAAGATTTTCTAGGGAGTAGATTCGTTTATTTTTGATGTGTACACAAAAATATATCGATCTTCTTTGTTGTACTTTTCAGTATAATCCGAATTGGTTTGAAGAAAAGATACTGCCTCGCGTAGTTTCCCCTCAGTAGATGGCCAGAAGTTGTTGGGATTTTGACCGGGACGAAGATCAATCACTACCAAATCCGGTTGGATAGTAAGTATATCAGCATAATGATTAATAATATGAACATCCTTTTCGTGCGTAAAAAATACCGCAAGATTATTTTGTGTCATCACTACTCCCTCTTTTGGAACGGCACGCAGAAACTCATGCATAAATCCCTGGCGGCCGGTATGCCGATAAAATTCCGGATTGTATGCAAGGGCGAATGGGCCATGTAAGACAAATTGGTGAAGATACAAAACAATACCTACGATCCCCAATGACCACAGCACGCTGGTCTTTGTACCTGCCCAACGGCGTTTTTCCAGAAAACGATATCCAAGAACTGCACTGACAAACAGCAGTACCGCAAGCGGAGCATTATAATGAAGACCAAGATCCCATCGCGGCGGGCCGCCGCTGACTACAAACCGGAGAAACAGATCTTGCAACAGAAACGGCCAGGTGGCGGGAGCAAAGAGCGGTAACCATCCGAATGTTGCGAGGGAATATTGAATAACGTCAATCTTTCTCGGATCATCAATAAATCGTTTGACATAGTCTTCACGTGCCACCGGCCATTCGGGCTGATATAAATACGGCTTATCAGAAAAAGAAGGCATAACTATCCTCGTCGCAACATACCCGTACACCAGTGAAATTATGATGACAAAAAGTGCCTGTTTCCACCATTCCCGTCGATACAACAACATAAACAATCCGATTGCAACTCCCAACGGGGCAAGCGTCTCCTGAAACCCTAACACCATAATTAACAAGGGGAAAAATAATCGCCACTGTTGCCGAAAGAGCGTGAGAAATAGCAATTGGAGTGGTAACAACACTGCGGTAATGGGATGAATGTAAAAAATCAGCGCATTCTGTAACCCGACGTACCCCATATAGGCACCAAGAAGCGCATATATCATAATCCTGTTTTTAATAAGCCCTCTGGCAATTTCAAAGCCAATCAGCACGCTCAAACCCGTATATACTGAAAGTGCGATAAGCGTAATGTCGTACCGTGAAGTTACCCAATAGAGCGGGGAAAAGAGGAGAAAGACACTCGGAATAAAATGGTCTGCGAATTGATGTACACGGCCCAATCCCTGATGCTCGATAATGGGCGTCTGTAATCGGGAAACGAGCCAGATGGAACGATCATAGAGTCCCTGATCATAATAAAACACCTCAAATTGCCAGAACCGGTTCAGCACCACGATTCCCACAACCAGTGTATAAAGAAATGTGATAAGAAGTATTAATGTACGTCTTTTGAAATATCCTTGTCGTTGTTGCATAAAAAAAGCCCTGGCTATGACCTATTGTCCCAATTCCTTGCGGAATCAGTATCGTCAGCGCTGATGTGTTTCACGATCCTGTTCGGAATGGGCCCGCTTCGACGAATCGAGGCGAGAAGGAGTGTTTCCACATCGCTCCAATAACCAGGGCAATTATTATATCCTGAAAAGTAAACGGTGATGTTGATAAAGCTGCTTGAAACAGATTGGATATTAGTAATACAGCGGCTCAAACGGTTACCCGTCTTCCACCCTGTATCCTATCAACGTGGTAATCTTCCACGAACCTAAGATTCCTCATCTTGGGATAAGCTTCGCGCTTGAGATGCTTTCAGCGCTTATCTCATACGGATATAGCTTCCCAGCGATGCTCCGTTGATAACGGGACAACTGGTACACCAGGGATCCGCCCCTTCCGGTCCTCTCGTCAACAATCCTTGTATTACTACAAGCGTTAGACTATATCTTCACCGTATGGCTCGATAAACTCACCATGTAGGTGCTGGCCGTCTGATATCCGTGTATTTTCCCAAAAAGGAATGATTGGATATCTCAGTCGCCTTAGGCGACATCAGTCGTTACGGGGATAGCAATCCTTTTCGTATAAGTTCTTGTCTTACTGAAAAAGCATTGTGTTTCTTTTTAGTTGTTCTATAGTTGCTATGCGAAATTTTATCAGAAATTTCACACATTCTAAGGAATTCTTCAGTTGATGGATTATGTTCCAATATTTCTGTTGCTTGCAACATAAGTTTTACTCTCTCGTGTTTAAAAATGAGGTATGGCAACAATTGAGTTAATATGCTTTTTACTTTCGCATATCCTTCATATCGAAGCTCAGTCATACCATCATTTCGACGAGAAAAGTAACCAGTTCCAAGTTTATATTGTATCCACTGAAGACCATTTTCGTTATCAGAATCTTGATAAAAACAAATAACAGTCTTTGGTCTAAAACCATATAATACCGTTTTTCTCGGCTTTAAACTTAAGTAGATACTACCATCACCATCTAGAAATCCTGCAATATATGCTTTTTCTTCATCACTCATACAAAGGCGCTATCTTCCCTCGGTATTACCTTATAACTCAGGACCGAAGCTTATTTCATTCTACAAGGTTCCACCGATTTTAGCCAGTATTCACTGTTGAGTTTCCTCAACAGGTAGCAATTATTACTAGGAAGAGATTCCCTCAAGAATCAAAGCGTTTGCACCGGATAGAGACCGACAACTATGTTACTATTCTGACATTTGCCAGAAAATGGCAGTACATTTCTGTACTACTCTGCATATCGCTATGCAGTTCGGACTATATCTTGTCGCCTGAGGCGACCTTTGCGTATAGTCTCTGAGGTTCCTAAGAAATAATTTCCGAAAGTGAATAGCGCTTTTTTGTTATGCGAGGAAGTGAATAGACTAATTGGGCAATTTTATATAACCCTTTTTTAGTCAAATGTTTCCCCTGTTCAATTTGAAAAAGCGTATCACGAAAGATGAGATATTCCTTCTGTTTTGTTGAGTAGAGCGGATGTCTATCAAAGAAAGGAATAAGTTTCTTCATCAAATCACTTCGATTTTTAACTATCAGAACCCAAGATTTATCTTTCGGATTCTTTGGATGATTAGGTTTTATGTATCCACAGCCTAACCGATCACGAAATGATTCAAGAATATTTTTCCCGCCTGGATTTTGGCTTACATGAAATTCCGTAATAATTTGCCATTTCAATGGTAAATCATTTCGCTTGCCAAAACCTATGTAAAAACATCCTTCACCTTCAACAAAACCTGCAAAATATTCATCAGAAATTTTCTTAGTTACCTGCTGATTATCCGCATCTGTCACGTTATCACTTGACATATCTTAAAGATAGATTATCTTTAGAT
>JACQMD010000136.1 GCA_016203755.1 Candidatus Roizmanbacteria bacterium | reverse complement strand
TTTCCTTTCTTTTTTCTCCCGATCACCCGGGATTATTTTGATTTTAACAAACATATATTGCTTACAGTTGCGGCTCTTTTGAGTATTGCGGTCTTTGCAATTATCTCAATCAAACAGCGCAGATTTGTTTTTTACACACATCCGCTTGACCGGGCGTTGCTGGGAGTTGCGGGAACCTTTCTGCTTTCGCTATTGATTTCAAGTCCCAATAAAGTCGAGGCGCTTCTTTTCCCGACAGGTGTACTAACCATACTATCACTCATAAGCATTGTCTTCTTCGGAAGGCAATTGCTTTTATACGGTAAACATCAAAAAGAGAAACAATCAATTGCTGGTATGCCTCTTTTATACTCGGCGGCTGTACTTTCAATGCTTTTTTTCATGAGCCGTTTTGGATTGCTCGCTAAACTCAGTTCATTACCCGCCTACATGAAAACTGAAACGTTTACTCCGGCCGGTTCGGTCTTTATGCTGGTGACGTTTTTAACAATAGTAGTACTATATTCAGTGTTTTTCCTTCGCAGCTCGGGCACGAAAAAAAATACCGTATCACCCGTCTCCGTACTCTTACTGGTACTTTCGGTTAGTGCTGTACTCGTAGGACTATCAACCCTCATGAAACCGCAATATAGGCCACAACTTCTACCCCACTCGGCCGGCTGGACTATAACGGTGGAATCGCTTAAAAATGGAAAAACTGCACTTTTCGGCGTTGGCCCGGGAAATTTTCTGAATGCGTTCACCCAGGGGAAACCACCGGCTATGAACAGTGGCGATCTGTGGGCATTCCGATTTATCAATTCTTCAAATTTCTATTTTGACATCTTTACTACCCTTGGACTCGTTGGACTTGCAGCAATTGGCTATCTCCTCTTCTCTATCTGGAAATTGCGGGATAAACACCTTGGTTTGCTTGCGGTGTTAATCGCCATAGTCGTTATTCCGGCAAACATACTCCTGTTATTTCTATTATTTCTATTTCTTCTTGAAACTACAGCGAATCATGTCTCCATGCTCCACTATCCGGCGAAATCTTCCTCCGATCCCCTGGCTGAGGCATTTGATGAAGATACAGGTAAAAACCGCCCAACGGGTAATCGCTCAGTTATTTTTTTCTCGCTCATGATACTTGTAGGAATTGCAAGCACGGGCTATTTTTTGGCGCGGGCATACAGTGCTGAAGCTTATATAACTCGCGGAATAAACAGTGCAGCAACTGCAAATAACCGTGAAACCTATGATCTCCAATTGAAAGCCCTCGAACTCAACCCGTTCATGTCTGCCTATCATATTGTCTTTGCGCGGACCAACATAGCCCTCGCAAATCTCGTTGCCGGAAAGGAAAATCTGACAGACAATGATAAACAAACCATCAATCAATTGGTCACCCAAGCAGTTAATAATGCAAAAGCCGCAGTCCAACTCTCACCCTCAGTCATAACATGGGAAAATCTTGCTTCGATTTATGCCAACTTACTTACTGCGGCAAAAGGAGCAGATCAGTGGACGGTTGCTGCCTACGACCGGGCAATTTCGTTTGACCCGCTTAATCCAGCCCTACGACTCGCCCTCGGTGGAGTGTATTATTCGCTCAAACTCTATGAGCCGGCAGCTCGTCAATTTGAAATTGCAGTTTCGATGAAAGATAATTACGCCAACGGCTGGTATAACCTCGCAAACACCTACCGCCAGCTTGAAAAAATAGAACAGGCACGCGCAGCGTATCAAAAAACGTTGACCATTCTTGAACCGGATTCAAATGATTACAAAAAAGCACAGGAAGAACTTACTGCGCTTCCGGAAAAACCTGTAACCCCTTCGGTAACAAACCTTGAAGAGCTAACTCAACCCGAAAGTACTCCTTCGGGCAGACTACAACGAAGACCCATCGAAGATCTGGGACAGGACGCAGGTCCTCAGATTAGCATTTCTCCGGAAGAAAATGTCATAGCATCAGAAAGCAGTGATTTACTCCTTCCTCAAACGCCGGACGCTACCGATTCATCTACAACCTCTCCCTGATAAGTCACTTCAGTGACTTAAGTAACTTAGCAGAATGATATACTAATGGAAATTGGGCCTATAGGTAAGTGG
>JACQMD010000135.1 GCA_016203755.1 Candidatus Roizmanbacteria bacterium | reverse complement strand
GTTGAAAATGCTGTGCAAAAGTTTGGTCCGTTCCAACAACGTCGTTCGACCGTTGATAGTACGAAATAACTGTTTTGCCCGCTGCGCCGTAGGTTTTGAGAATATTGATATATTTTTGTCGTAGATTTAAATTTGGCTCAGCATCTGTGCCTCCCTGAAAAACAACATTTGCTGTGTCGATATGTTCGAGAATCTGAATATCGGGTTGCAAGACACTCAAAAGAACAAACGGACTGACTCCCATACCATTGTACCGCTCGCCAAAAAATCCTTCAGGGCGCAGATCAACAGAAGGATCAAACGGACCGGGAGGAGGAAAGTTGGGTAATACATCACCAAGAATAGAAAGTCCTATTTTGGCGTTTTGGTCACCGGTTCTCAAGCCTGATTTTAAATTGTTAAGAAAATTTGCAAGATTATATCCCCGAAATACGACGTAATCTAAATCCGGCGGAAAGGGAATCTGCGATACTGGAGCATGGCTGGAAACAGGACTTGAGGGGAGCGCGCGCCATCGATTATAGGCAATAAGTTCTGCCTGTGAGTAATCAACATCATAAATACACGTGTTTAAGATACTTGCAAATACTTGATCGTCAATGAGGTCATCATGCATGGTGGTATATCCGTTTTCCCAGTTTTCGCCATTTTGCCCAAGACCATACCGGCAATAATTCACATTTTCCCGCAGATGTGCATAGGTGGGTTCCTGAAAGATGAAATAACCAAAAATATTACTATTGGCAAAATGCGCTCCAATCTTCTGGAATATGTCTTTGGTCACGTTGAGATATGCGGTGGAGGAAAGCGAAGGGATGGGAGAGTGGATAGTATGATTGGCGTTTGGTTCGGTTGCATGACTGAGCCGTACATCGTAGGCATTGAACACCATATCAGGTGATTCGTACACCTGGAGATTGTAAAATCCTGGTTGTGGAAGCTCAATCCCGTCGCTTGTGAAATCACTATGCGTGAAGTTAGGATGGGTGCTGTCTGTTGTTACCGTTGGCCAATAGCCTCCCTGATGTTCAATCCAGTCATATCCACGCCAGGCACCGGGAGTATTACCAGAGCCATCGCAACCAACCCCAACTCTTGCAAGAAACGTGCATACTTGAGCAACGCTTGGATGGCGCATGGCATCGGTCGTGGGATCAGCCAGACCATTGGACCAGTCACGCCGTTTCCAGAACCATCCCGTGTTTGAAGCATAGCTGAATGGATATAACTTACCACTGCCATAGGCAGAAATGATAGGATACAACATGACTTTCATATTGTTTGCCTGAGCAAGTTTCACCACATCATCGAAATAATCGAAGACCAGGGTATCACTTCGGACCTGTTGAAGGGTAAGAGGATCCCGCGGGAGTATTGCAGCGTTCGGCGCGCTAAAAATTAGTGGTTGAATATCTCCCCATTCCATCATAACTATCAGAAGATGTGGTTTATGTTTTTTCACCATCTCATTGAAACTGTTACGGAGACCGGTAAAATCTTGCGTACGATTGTATTTCAAAAACGAGAGGTATCCAACCTGACCTCCTGCCTGGCTTCCAAATAACCAGGGAGTAGCAGTCCGTGGCCACCACTGGATGTAGTTCCTGGCGATAGATGTTTGGGCAGAAGTTTTCGGAGGCTGTATCATAAGGCTAAACCCTGCCAGAGTCACGATGAAAAAAAACATACCAAAAATCCGCAAAGTGTGTATGCGTTTCATAGGTGTATTTTCAGTGTAGGGCATTTGGAAGGAAAAGAGAAGCATGAAATTCGAACATTTGACATTTTCTGTTAACATGTACCTATGTCAGGAAATACTCAGAAAGAGGTAGTTGAAAAACCTATGGAAGAAAAATTATACGAACCCCTGCCTCAAATTGTTATACCAGAGCATCTACAAGTGCAATTGGAGAACTCAACCAGACGGATTATAAATCGTTTTACCCACAAAGATGAGCACGGTCAATGGATTTCTAATGCCGATGCTCCTGATTTAATTATATTCCCCTTACGGTCAGGTCCCATCGCTGCAGCCGGATTGCAGGCAGTAGTTGCGCGAGATCGTATTCCCATGCCACACGCTATCGATATTCCCATGATTGGAGCAGAAACACGAGTATTGTATCTTGCCGATCGGCATGCGCAAAATCCGGCATTTGAAGACGATCGTAATAATTGGGAAAGTCCTGAAGCTCAGAAAGCGTTTATTGCATGGTTACAAAGTAATAGCGACGAACGTGTTGCAAAATCACTTGATCAAATTCGTGCATCCTATAACCGGTTAGGCACCGAGAAACCCACGGATCATACTGTGAGAATCATGGTTATTGATGATGTGAGTAGCGAAGAAGGTCATGTACGTCAATGGATTGCTCCGGCCTTTCTGAAAGCAGCATTGGGTGACCAATCATACACCAGTGAACATCAAAACATATTTACTGCGAGCAACTGGCTGGTTCAAATTGTTAAGGCAACATTTACTCATTCTTCACCTGTGGAACAGCACTATTTAGAGGAGATAACAAAAGGAGAAGTTGATGATAAAGGGATATTTTCTCACAATGGGAGAGGAGAGAATATGGTTTTACGAGATAAAAAGGGATTGTTGGATCTGGGCGAAATTATGCAAGGTTATTATGAGATTGGTTATGAGCCCGGTCCGACATCAACTACTATAGTAAATCCTGCTGAGACGATTTTGCCTCGCTACGGAGTTGTACATTTAACCGAGCTGACTGCAAGAATAAAAGACGCAATTGCGACTGTTACCGTGACACGTCTATAAATGAACTTCACGTTACTCTGAGTATGCTGCTACAAGTTCTGCAGCTGTTGCCGGAAGCGCATCCGGTGGAGGCGGAGGTATGTCATCGGGACAAGGGACTTCAGTTAAGGGCGCATCGTCTCGAATATCAATGTCAGGAAAACCGTTTCTTAATCTAACATCTGAAAATGCGGTAGAAGGGCCGTCACCATTACCTCTTGCCATTATTAAAATTCCTTTCTTAACTCCTCCGGTGACTTTTTTGATAAAGCTTTCTATCCAATAATACATTTTTGTGCCTCCACCGTCACGTTCATAGCAATGATCCGGTCCATGGGGCGCTCCATTGTATGCTCCGACAAGTCCTTCTTTCCATGTCTTCCAGCCTGCTCTCCATGCGTTTATCCGCTTTTGCGCCTCGTATGGGCCTTTCGGATGATTTTTTACATGTTCGGGTTCGGGGTATCCGACTACTGGGGGAATGTATTCATAACCTTCTTTCGCAATTGTTTTCAGTGATTCAAATGTATTAGGTCTACTTCTTACCACAAACTCAGATGAAGCAGGTTGTTCTACGCTCAATGCGTAGGTAGTAAGTGAAGTTTGGTTCTCACCATCGTTGCTTGCCGGGACTTGGACGAGAGCATAATACGATCTGCCGTTTAATATGTTCCACGGGTATATGTATGTTTGACCTTGATCCTGGTCTGAAGGTCGATACCACAGAACTTGCAAATCAGTTTCTTCATGTATAACACCATTTGTGTCTTCCCATGGTTCGTTGAACGCCTGAATCTCTTGCGGTTCAGGGAATAGGGGATTTTCGACGTATTGTGGACCATACGGAAATCGACTCGTAATCCACTGGAGAGCGTGAGCGGCATTTTGAGCAGTCCAGGATCTGACTCCATCAGTTGTATCGACAACTCCATCGTACACACTGACCATCGTTCTTTCTATATAAGGAGCGGCTAAAGTACCAGCATATGCTGCAACTATACCCAATAACGCACCAGATCCTGGCATATACATACTACTTCCTGAAAATGGTCGTACTTGAACAGTTGCGGCGAATGGGGAAATAGAAGGATTACACCGATCATACCTGCCAACTACTCCTTCAGAATCCTCAAAGACGGTTGCCTGTCCTTCATTTTGTTCGGGACAAACGGTTGGAGGATACGGAACTACTTCCACAGGTGCTCGCAGTCGTTTGCTTAATACGGAAGGAATATAAGATATATTCCTCTCGTTCTCCGGACTATCGGGATCAATAGGCGCCTGGTTATTGTCAGGATTTGCGCCTAGCGCAGGGGAAGACGGTGTGTCGGGAGAAGAAGCTGCAAATGTCGTTGTTGAGGTGAATTCTGATGCTGCCCAGAGGGTAGTCAAGGCTGCTGTTGTAAGTAATGCGCGTTTCCAGGCAGGCAGTCTAGCACCTGCATCGATGCTTGTCTCGGTATTTATTTGACTCTGTGGCAGATACCGGGCGAATATATCATCAAATTCGCCTGTTGATTGAACTTGTTGATTTTCAACGGATTTCATGTCAATAAAAATAATCCTATAGCAATTATATGATAAAGTGTGATATTCTACCGGAGAAAACAGTTTTTGTCAACGTAGAGCTATTTATTAAATTTCTGCAATCTATTTTTTGATACTATAATGTGAATACAGTCAAGTATAAATAC
>JACQMD010000129.1 GCA_016203755.1 Candidatus Roizmanbacteria bacterium | reverse complement strand
GAGCAAGGGTGTCCGGGAGGTACAGTTTAACGTGATTGGCCAGGAGGAATTTCAGGTCAAAACCGGATTCATGGGATTGGCGGTTTAATATGCAGGAGCAACAGAAACGATTCCGTTTATTCAACAGAAAGATGATCTGGAATATCAGCTGACGAGTATGATTCGAAAACTTACCATAAAAGATAAAAAGCAAATCTCATTTCTTTCCGGTCATGGCGAAAAAGAACTGGCATCCGACATGCAGACGCTCAATACTGAAATTACCAAATTGTTTACCGTAACATCCGAAACAGAAGTCGCAACAAATGCGGCGGCACTGGTGGTTGCTGCGCCCATGCAAAAATATGGCAGTGCTTTGATTGCCCGGATTAACGAGTTTATCAACCAGAAGAAAAATGTACTCTTCCTGGTTGAAGGGTATGAGATTTCCCCACAACTTCCAACAGCTGCTCCCAGAGAAAACAATCTGAATGATTTGTTGAAACCATACGGGGTGGGTGTTGACCAGAATGTTGTGTATGATCTTCGTGCTCATGAAGTAGTCAATTTCGGTGGCGGAGCGCAGGGTGTTTCGTATCTGTTGCCGTATCCATTCTGGATGAGGGTATCGCCGGTACAGGGCTCGCCGTTTGCGGGGAAAGTTGATTCGGTACTGGTTCCTTGGGCAAGTTCAATAACGGTCGATGAGAAAAAAGCGGAAGAGGCCGGTTATACGGTCCAGAAACTTCTGATAACCACACAGTTTGCCGGAGAAAAAACAGGAAGTTTCTCAACGATTCCCGATGACACGACATTCCCCAAAGACAATTTAGGAGAAAAAGTAGTGGGCGTTGCGCTCGCGCCAAAAGATGCGACTTCGACCAAAGGTAAGCTGATACTTGTTGGAGATAGTGATTTTGCCACCGACCAGATGTTGCAAAATTCCCGCGACGGCAATCTCACCTTTACGCTTTCTCTTCTCTCGTGGCTTGCCGAAGATGACGTTGTATCCTCTATCGCTCCAAAGACGGCAGTAACGGGCAAGCTGCTGTTTCGCAACGATTTTGACCCACTCTTTCTTAAATACGGAACGATGGCACTATCGTTTATTCTACCTGCTGCGTACGGGTTGTGGCGCTTAACCCGCCGTCGCAATCTCCGGACGCTTGTGTACACCAGTCATGAGTAAAAAAACAATCAATATATTAAGCGGAATTTTTGTTTTGCTTCTTGCGGTTTTTATCTGGCCGACTCTATCGGAATTCATTGGGGAGAGACTAGGCAGCAACAAAGGGCAATCATTAGTGTCCGTTGGCGCTGATGTGGTAAACAAAGTAGTCATTACGCAGGGAGTTGAAACGGTGACGCTTGAGAAAAAAGATACCGTATGGCGAGTTGGCGAGTATGAAGTTGACGGGGAGAAAATTACCTCGTTGCTGACCGGGTTAGCCGATATTGAGACAAAACAGATTGTCTCCCGAAACAAAGAAAATCACAGCCAATACATGGTTGATGAAACAGGCGGGTTGACGGTTACGATTTCTCATGATGGCAACGATACCACCATCATCGTCGGCAAAAGCGGAAGTGCTGCTGGGACATATTACATTCGAAAAAAGGATAGCGACGATGTCTACCTGGCAGAAGGCGCTTTGCGAAATGAAATAACTGCCACCGACCGGGTCTGGATTGACAAAACACTGGTAAAAGCAGAAAAAGATAAGATAGTGAAAGTTGAAGTAACGGGGGCGCAAACCTTCACACTTGAGAAAAAAGATAGCACGTGGAAACGGAATGAGAAAGGATCAGAAACGGAATTAACTTCCGATCAGGCAGATCCAATCCTTGCTTCACTCTCCTCGTTGAGCGGGTATGATATTGGAACAGATGATGAAAAGAAAACATTTGACAGCGCAAAACAAAAGATTACCGTCCGGGTTTTCACTGAGGGAACTGATACGCCGCAAGAATTTACTGCCGTGAAGATCGAACAAGACTATCTGGCAAAACGGACTGACCGGACAGCAATTGTAAAAATCAGTGCTACATCTGTTGATAGTCTATTATAAATACGTGACCATAGGATGTTGTTAGAACCACAAACCGGCGCCGAATTTTACCCATCAATTGTTGGTCAAGATGAGGATGTTGAACAGCAGTTAACCGAATTAGGAATTCTTTTTCATGGGACAGATGTTGAGATCGCCCATGATCAAATTATCGAACCAGGAACAAAAGTCAGGATTACGGCATGTGCTGGTCATGGTTCACTTCCTCCCATTGACTATCGTAATCAGCTGACACGTTTTGTTGGCAGGCTGAATTTTTCTACCCGCAGCCGCCTTGCAGTTGCCGGTCTTGATGTTTATGTTGACCCGACGGGAGATGATGGTCACGAAATTGCATGTACCGCCCAATTGTATGGAAATCGGCCGATTGTAATAAAAAATGGTGAAGGGATAGGATGCTTTTATAGTCTTCACGGAGCAGCTATTCTTACCGGTCATGATCTTTTTGTAGCTCTCACAAACGGGTCAGTCGAAATCGCAGGCGAACAAGGCCGTGACTGGATGTATGTAAACGAAGCAGGAGAGTTGGTAGAAGAAGCCGATGGATCAATGGTTGCTGCAGTTGCTCTTCGAATTGCGGATGAGTCCTGGCAGGTGGCGCCCGCAACTATACCGTATGTAATACCACAAACACCCCGTTTTCGCGAACAATATTTCAGAGACGGATTATTACAAGTATCGAACGGTTCTATAGACCGCTTTTGTATTGCTCGGACTGCCGCATCAATCAGTATGGAGGATCAATGTAATGGGTGTCTCGCAAGAACGGTCTCTTTTCATGGAGAAACGACTCGTCAAATCAATAGTCTTCTCATTAAAGGAAAAGAGACGAAGGGATGGCCGCTTCTTTTGGAACTTTGTCGCGATGGCAGTTCTTCTGAATCTTTTGCTCCACCGGATGACGTGAGGGGCGGATACGCAATCATGCAGATTTATAGAGACAAAAACAGCAGCGGAAATAATTGACAATAGATATTTAGATTAAGAAACGTTCTTCTAACATTTCATCTTTCTTCTTGCATTTTTCCCATTTCCTGCTATCCTATGTATATGGCAGCAGCAAAACCAAAACACCTCTATCGATCAGAAAAAGACCGGATGATTGCCGGAGTATGT
>JACQMD010000128.1 GCA_016203755.1 Candidatus Roizmanbacteria bacterium | reverse complement strand
GCTGTGAACCCCTCGACTTATAGTCGAGGGTTGTTTAGTTTTTAATTGCACAGAGTGGAGCAAACTGTTTACAAATCTGGCAGTAGCTTAGTAGTTGTTGTCCCGTCTGAGTTTATTGAAATAATAGGGGTAAAAAACGGAGATAAAGTGAAGGTAGCTGTAGATTATGACCATGGTGTGATACACTATTACTTTTCTGGAGCACAGCAACTTACTCTTACTCAAACACTGCCAAAACATACACGAAGAAAAAGCTAACGTATGGAACGACCTCATAAAATTCTTATCATCGTTTTCTTGCTCACCCTTATTGCGATAGGTGTTTCAATTCCTGAGGGGTACCAGGTAAAGTTTGATATAGGACCACTTCATGTTGATCGGACGTTCTATCCTCTTCGGCTGGATATCCAAAACGAAAAAGTACAGATTCGTAAAGTACCACGAACAGTGCTTGGGCTTGATCTTGCCGGAGGGGCGCGACTTGTGTATGAGGCAGATATGAGTCAAATTCCACCCGCTGATAAGCAGTCAGCTCTTGATGGAGCAAGAAACATTATTGAACAACGGGTAAACCTTTTCGGTGTTTCAGAACCTCTGGTGCAAACGTCAAAAGTAGGGTCGTCTGAGAGGATTATTGTTGAGATGCCGGGAGTGACTGAGGTTGCGTCAGCTAAGGCTCTCATAGGTCAAACAGCCCAGCTAGCATTCCGTGAATTTCCGGAAGATTTGGCAGCATCAGAGTCCGCAACACTTTTCCCGATGTTTGAAAATACCAAGGAAACATCCCTTACCGGTAAAGAGTTGAAGCGTGCAAGCGTTGTATTCGATCCTAATACCGGCCAGCCAACCGTTTCACTTGAGTTTACACCCGACGGCGCGAAATTGTTTGAAGAGATAACCACGCGAAATGTGGGGAAAAATCTGCCAGTTTTTTTGGATCAATTTCCCATCACGAGTCCGCGAGTCAACGAACCTATCTCAGGGGGACAAGCGGTCATTTCCGGAGGATTTACCAACGACCAGGCAAAAGCACTTGCAATTCAGCTTAACAGCGGCGCGCTCCCGGTACCTATTCGCGTGATTGAAGAGAAAACGGTAGGACCGAGTTTAGGAGCAGAATCTGTTGAGAAAAGTATACGGGCTGGACTGATTGGACTTGGTATGGTTATGCTGTTTATGATTGCATACTATGGTCGATTAGGACTTCTTGCTGACGTTGCATTGGTGATTTATGGCCTTATTACGTACGCAATTTTTCGGCTGGGTCCCATTACCCTTACGCTTCCCGGCATTGCGGGATTTATTCTCTCAATCGGCATGGCGGTTGATAGTAATATTTTAATATTTGAACGGATTAAAGAAGAAGCCAGAAGCGGTAAACCATGGCAGGCGGCAATAGAGGTTGGGTTTGGCCGTGCATGGGATAGTATTCGGGATGCTAATGTAACAACGTTACTTACCTGTTTTGTCCTGTTTAATCCGTTCAACTGGGAATTTTTACCTCAATTTGGTTTGGCCCGCGGATTTGCACTCACATTGGCAATTGGTATTTTTGTGAGCTTATTTACCGGGATCGTTGTTAGTCGGAATTTGATTAGAGTATTTATTAAGCGATCCGAATGATCCGAATGAGCATCCGAATTATCCGAACAGAAATATTAGGAGCATTCGGATACATTCGGAGATTAGGATTATATTTATGATTAATTTTCTAAAATATCGCTGGTTATATTTGACTATTTCATTGTCGGTTTTAATCCCCGGCGCGTATTCATTGATTCGCTATGGACTGAAACCATCAATCGATTTTGTTGGAGGAACGGTGATAGAAGTATCAAGTATCAAGTATCAAGTATCAAGTATCGAACAGGAATTTAAACAAAAAGATATTGAAGTTGAGTCAATAAGAGAAGACAATGATGTGATAACAATTCGGACGAAGCCTATTGAAAGGGAGCAGTGGGAAAACATAAAAAACAATATCGCGAGTGAGTCGGGCAGTATTGCTACAGGTTCAGCAACTGTTGAAAGTACTACATCGGGAGCTCTTGAAGAATTACGTTTTGAAACGGTTGGTCCAATTCTTGGAAAAGAACTATTACAAAAGACCATGATTGCAGCAGGAATTGCCATTGTTGGCATCTTACTCTATGTGGCGTGGGCATTTAAGGATTTCAAGTTCGGCATCAGCGCAATTATTGCGTTGTTTCATGATTTGCTTGTCGTTATTGGAACTTTTTCTCTGTTTGGTCATTTTATGGGAGTCGAGGTTGATGTGTTGTTTGTCACTGCAGTTTTGACGACCATGTCATTTTCTGTGCATGACACTATTGTGGTATTTGACCGGACTCGCGAATCAATGCGTAAAGAACATCTTTCGCTTGATGAGACTGTTAACAAAGCCCTTACTGAAACCATGACTCGTTCACTCAATAACTCAATGACGATCATATTTATGCTTCTTGCACTTGTCTTGATGGGCGGGGAAACAGTGCGGTGGTTTGTGGCGGCGCTTCTCATTGGTACAGTCTCTGGTACCTATTCTTCGCCATTTGTTGCAACGCCGGTGTTATACTGGTTGAAGAAAAGGAAATATGGTTGAAAATCCAATTGGCCGTGTTGTTGAAAAAGGTCCAGAGGGAATCATTACCACAAAATTTTACTACCCAAATGGATCGGATGTGGAGGGTGGACATCCCCATAAAGGTTGGACAGGTCCGGAGGTGGAACAAATAGTAAAAGGAGACTATCAAGTCGTCGGTGTAATTAATGTTATTGATAAAGAGTGATTATGTTTTGTTTAGAGATGCAATCCTCTCGAGTAAAACTTTTCGTTCGTTTTCAAGCCTTTTCTCTTCCACTTCAGAAAATAGTTGTTGCAACACTTTTCCCACTTTTGGTCCGGGTTTGATATCTAATACCTTCATTACGTCGTTCCCGTTTATTTTCAAATCATAAATACTAAACGGCTGTTTTTGGACTTCTTCGAGGCGTTTTTTAAATAGTTCCGTGCGCCAGGACGTTTCTGCTACTCCTCCACCGAGACGGTCGCCAACACGCAAATCAAGCATCGCCTGAATATTTTCGCGCCCTATGTGGCGAATAAATCTTCGGACAGCGCTATCTGTCTGATGCTCTTCGACACTAAACTGGTGCCAGCGGACAAGGCGAATGAGCCGGCCAGTATCATAGCGAGAAAGACGAAGCCGTTCGGCAATTGCTTTTACCATGGTAGCACCAATGACTTCGTGATTATAAAACGTCCGGACACCACCTTCTGTTGTGTCTGCTGTTTCTGGTTTACCGATATCGTGGAGAAGTGTCGCAAGTCGCACAATTATATCCTTCGATGGCGTACTGCGGAGGGATTCAATTAAATGTGTTCCCACATTGTAAATATGATGTCGTTCCGGACTCTTCTGCTCGGTAGCAAAGGCCTTTTCAAACTCCGGCAAAATTTCATACAGCAAGTTGTGCTGTTTCAACAATAAAATACCATCAGCCTGATGATCGCTTGCTAAAATCTTAAACAGTTCATCCCGGATTCGTTCATTGGCAACATCTTTGATAAGAGATGCCTGTTTTTTGATAGCATCTGCTGTTTTTTCTTCAATTGTAAATCCGAGCTCTGTTGCAATCCGAATTGCCCGCAAAAGACGCAAGGCATCTTCGGCAAACCGTTTCTCCGGGTCCCCTACTGCACGAACCAATTTTTTCTCTATGTCTTCCTGTCCATGAAACGGATCGATGAGCTTTTTGCCATTATATGCAATCGCATTTATGGTAAAATCCCTCCGTGCTAAATCATCCTCTAATGAATCTCCCCAGGTAACTTTGTCCGGGTGACGGCGGTCTGTGTATCCTCCTTCTGACCGGTATGTTGTAATT
>JACQMD010000127.1 GCA_016203755.1 Candidatus Roizmanbacteria bacterium | reverse complement strand
TCAACACACTCACCGTCAATAAGCTCCGTACCGGTCTTGCGGTGTTGGGTATTATTATTGGGATTGGAAGTGTGATAGCGCTCATTTCACTTGGCCAGGCAAGTCAGAAATCGGTGGAAAATCAGATTCAGTCTTTGGGATCAAATTTACTGACCGTATCGCCTGGTGGAGGAAGAAGCGGAGGAGTACGCGGAGCTCCAGGAAGTATCACCACGCTTACACTGGATGATACAACAGCTATAGAGAAACAGTTAGGGTCAACGCTTGTTACCAGTGTATCTCCGGAATACAGCAGCCGCTCCCAAGTGGTTGCTGGAAGAAATAACACAAACACACAAATCATTGGTGTGTATCCGCAGTATCAAACAATTAGAAAAATCGAACTGGCATCCGGAAGCTTTATTACCCAAAATCATGTATCCGGAATGATTCGTGTTGCAGTGATTGGTCCAACAACTGCCTCCGATTTATTTGGAGAAGGAACTGATCCCGTAGGAAAGCAGGTTAGAGTTAATAGCCAGTCACTTACCATTATTGGAGTAACTGTGGCAAAAGGAGGAACAGGATTTAACAATCCGGACGATGCGCTTTACGTACCGTTAACAACGGCTCAAAAACAACTGTTTGGGGCTGATTATTTGACAAGTATTTCTGTTGAGGCAAAAAATCAGGAGAGTATGCGACAAGCACAGGATGCGGTTGGTTACTTGCTGCTTGCGCAACACAAACTCACTGATCCGTCGGATGCTGACTTTATGATTTTTTCGCAAGAAGATATTCTCTCAACTGCATCGCAGGTAACCGGAATATTTACTGCACTGCTTGGAGGCATTGCAGCCATATCGCTTCTTGTTGGCGGCATTGGTATTATGAACATTATGCTCGTCACCGTAACCGAACGGACGAGAGAAATTGGTCTTCGAAAAGCATTGGGAGCAAAACGGAAAACTATTATTGCCCAGTTTTTAATTGAATCAATCATTCTGACCATCACGGGCGGCATCATCGGAACACTGCTCGGTATTTCTATTTCATTTGTTCTCTCACGAATTATTAATCTTCCTTTTACTATTGCTCCTTCCTCAATTGCACTGGCAATTGGTGTTTCTGGTGGGATTGGCATTCTATTTGGATCGTATCCTGCCCGCAAAGCAGCCCATTTACAACCGATTGAAGCGTTAAGATATGAATAAGGAGGTGAAACTATGAATAACAAAATAATTATAATGATTGTAGCGGTTTTGATTGCCGGAGGTGCCGGATTTTTTGGTGGTATGAAATATCAACAGAGTAAACGTGTATTGTTCAATGGACAATTTGGTGGCATGGAACGCGGAGCATTCCGAAACCAAATGCAAAATGGCGGTAGTCGTATGGCTTTTCGTCCAGTGAATGGAGAAATTATCAGTATCGATGAAAAGTCGGTGACGGTGAAATTGCAAGATGGCAGCAGCAAGATTATTATCCTCTCCGAAACAACGAATATTAATAAAGCAGAAACAGCCGAAAAAAAGGATCTGACCGTTGGTACAGCAATTGCAGTATTTGGGGAGGTAAATAGTGATGGCAGTATCACTGCACAAAACATCCAGCTGAATCCTATTCTACAACGTGGTATAAATACTGATACGCAATAATGAAATCTTAGGAGAGGAGGTGAAACGATATGGAAGAAACCAATCAAACGCCACCACAAACAGGCGGCAAAATGAACCCGATGATGATAGCTGCGATTCTAGTTGTTATTGGAATTGGCGCATATCTACTACTTGGTAAACAAAACACTCCACAAACAGAGGAGGCGGGGAACCAACAAGAAACTCTAATGGAAGAAACCACACCACCAAGTGAATCTGTTTCTGATGAAAGCACAATGGAAGAGAGTGGTGTTCTTGAAGTGCAAATGGAAGCAGGAAGCTTCTACTTTACACCCAAAGAAATTCGCGCAAAGTTAGGACAAGCAGTTCGGATCAACCTGACAGCAATTGACCTGATGCACGATTTCAATATTGACGAGTTAGGAGTAGATGGACCGATCATGAAAGAAGGAGAATCAACTACGATTGAGTTTGTTGCCGATCAGGCCGGAGAATTTGAATACTACTGCTCTGTTGGACAACACCGTGCAAACGGACAGGTGGGAACGCTTATTGTCGAATAATCCCCCCAATCTGGTGCAATGAAAAAGATCTGTGAATAACAGGTTTTTTCTGTGGTATAAACATACATCCTGTATACTTACGTTCTATGAACTACAAAAAGGTATACTCTGCATGGACACTAGCGAGTGGAGTAATTGCAGGTATTTTCGTTATAACGCTTTTATATGTATTGAATAACCATGAAACACAACCTGTCGTTACTGTTGAAAACAACATCTATCAGTCGGGAACTCCCCAATCCACCGTTTCACCGACCCCTACTCCAACTATTCTCCTCAATACTCTTCCAACAAGCAAAACGCTTCCTGGCGGCATCCAGGTATTTCAAACATTTAACAATTGCGGACCTGCCGCTCTTTCCATGGCGCTTTCTCATTACAAGATTTCTATTTCTCAACAGGAGTTAGGATTAGCCCTTCGTCCCTTTCAACACCCAACCGGAAACAATGATGACAAATCGGTAACGCTTACTGAACTTGCTAAAAAAGGAGAAACATATGGATTTATCACGTACCATAGACCTGCAGGAAATATGGAAAAAGTACAGCAGTTTATTGCATATGATATCCCCGTCATTGCAAGAACGCTTCTCCATTTGGATGATGACATCGGTCATTATCGCGTCATAAAAGGATATGACAAGGTTCAACAGGTTATCATTCAAGACGATTCGTTGCAGGGAGCCAATCTTGCTTATTCATATGAAGAATTTAATAAACTTTGGGAAACATTCAATTTTGAATATCTGGTACTTGTGCCGCATGATATGAAAGAAATCGCAGAAGCGATATTGGCAGATCATCTTGACGAAAAAATTGCATGGCAGGATGCTCTGACGAATGCAAATACTATGCTTATGAATAATCCTGACAATAGGTATGCAGAGTTTAATCGCTCTGTTGCGTTATACGAATTGGGTCGATACGAAGAGTCTGTTGTAAGTTTTGAAAAAGTCGAACAGCGTCTCCCCTTCCGAACACTCTGGTATCAGATTAAGCCGATTCTTGCCTACTACAAACTCGGTCGATATGAGCGGGTTTTAGCAATGGTTGACCAAATCCTTAACCGGTACAACCGCGCCTACTCCGAACTCTATTATCTTCGAGGATTGATATATCAAAAACAAGGAAATGAAAAAACTGCACAAGAACAATTTACAATAGCAGGACAATATAATACCACAGAATCGTATAAAGAAAATATAGACATGTAAATAGATATCCTACACTAACGAGGTTAACTTTCAGCACTTACATGATATATATCATCTTAGTGTATTACGATAGAAAATAGTATTTTCAGCAATTTTTCAGGAAGCATTTTATACTATAGTTGTATGAATACAACTGAGATATCAACTCAGTCATCAACAGATACCCAATTAGCACCAAAACAAACACAGCCCAATAAAATAAAACTTCTCAGCATTGGAGGGATTATCCTCGTAGTTGTGATCGGATTACGAGTGAGTCGATCATTACAATCTCGACAAACACAGCAGGAGCCGATCATAGAGGAAGAAACATTTCAAACGGATATATCATCTGACCAGCTCGATGAAGGAGGGATACAACCAGAAATATTGCACCCTCTCACTATCAGCAGTCTCCGCCTAGGAAGTTATCCGGGAAGCGATATTGTGATTGAGGAAACATTGTCCAATGGATCAAATTATAAGCGTTACATCGCTTCTTACATGTCTGAAGGAAATAAAATTTATGCATTATTAACTATTCCCAATGGGACTAAACCAGTAACAGGCTGGCCAGTGATTATTTTCAATCATGGGTTTATTCCTCCAGAACAGTATCGGACAACCGAGCACTATGTAGCTTACGTTGATGCTTTTGC
>JACQMD010000133.1 GCA_016203755.1 Candidatus Roizmanbacteria bacterium | reverse complement strand
GTAGAACTTTAAGGAGAATAATTTACGGTAAAATCATACAGGGTCGGTGTTTGAGTCGTTTCAGTTGTTTCCAAGTAGGAGCGAAAACGGAAACACTCCGCCGGATTCTCATAGCCGGTACCATCATCATTCGTCGGAATCGTATCGCCTGTGGTAAAAAATGATGCGGACGTGCCATCCGGTCCAACGAAGTTAAACGGCGAAAAATCAGCATCAACACAACCATTCGAGCCGGGTTCGACAGATGCTATCTGGAATCGAATACTGGTCTGGACAGGTGTATTTACGGTTACATCAAACCGGTTAAAGGCAGTATTGAAACCAGGGCTAAACGTTTGTGATTCAAATACTCCCGATGTTGCGAATGCACCTCCCGGTCCCCCTTCAATGATTTTAAATTCGGCATTTGAATCTGCCGTCACGATGTACGAATATGCATCACCGTCTCCCTCCAACACAGCATCTACGCCGTAGATATCAGTTGTAACATTCAGACCGCCGCAATGAACTGGCGCGCTTTCATTGCTAATATTCAGTACCTGATACCGCTCCCCGCCCGACTCTCCGACGAGGATCGCCCGCCCGCCGGGAACCACCCGGATACCGGTCGGGCTCATAGAGCCGGTATCGTACGTCCCGCCGGAAATCAACTGCGGGTTTCCTTTATCAGTAATGTCCACGATGAAAAACTCGGGATTACTTGACGAGTATGCCATGACTGCATATGCCCGTGTCCCAGTCTCATTCACATATACATCACGTCCTCCGACATTGGTCAATGAAAGGGAACTGACAATAGAAAGATTTTCAGGATCACTCACGTCTAAAATCTGAAGCTGGGTTGAAGAAGAATTGATCGTCACATATGCATAGTCTCCCCGCACAAAGATAGAATTGCCCGTTCCTGCAAGCGTCACCTGTCCGTACTGCGGACGTACGCCCGATTTACCCGTTAAATTAAACGTGCGGAATGTATTGCCGCTCGATGTTGTCATGTACCCTACATTTCCGGCTACGAACACGCTTATTCCCCTATTGTTTCCGGATGGATTAAATCTTCCTTCCTCGCTGTATGGAGTAGTTGTTAAGTCTATAATAATAATTTCTCCATTATTCTCTTCAGTTGCAATATAGGCGTAATTTTCTTCACCAAAGACGTCATTTGACTTAGGGGGACTAACGTCGCTGAATTCTCCGACGATGAATGCGTTCAGCGGATCTGAAATGTTGATATGGGCAAATGGCAGACCGGAAGCATTCTGTCCGGTCCCTGCAAACGCCCGGCCCTCAATTGCCGTTATTGCCCGTGCTATTGCCGACCCGGGATAATCAAACTCATCAAGAATCGCGTCACCTGGCTCGCACCAGCTACCGCTTCCGCCAGCTCCTAAGACTACTTCTCCGCCACTCGTATTAACCGTTACCGTACCACTATGCGTACCGCTAGTAAAATCTGCCTCAGTGGTTTGCACCCACACAAGATTATCAAGATACCGCGTCATATAGGTACTATGCGTGAGTGATCCAGGCTTAAAACCGGTCCATGATACAGAAACAGTGATTTTTTTGGTCGAGGGATCTATCATACCGGGTGTATCGACTAAATTGCCGTTTGTATCTCGATATACCGCTGCGATCGTGAGAAGTCTTGTATAATCACCAACTGTTTCGCCTGTTGCTGAGGGTATAAGCAACAAATTACCACTTCCGTCATTTTGAATAATATAGGTATCGTTTAGAAGTGCATCCCAGTTATCACGCCGTATGTTCTTGAGTTGTTCGATGTATTCGTTTAAAAAACGTATTCCTTCTGCTTTTGCACGTCCGATGCGCGCAGCTTCCTGCGTGACCGTAAATACCCCCACCACGGCAAAAATAACCGTTGAAAATACGCCGATTGCTACAAGTATTTCAACGAGACTAATACCTTTATTCATAAAAATCAATAAAACAATTCAACAATTGAACAAATCATCAAATCAACAACAAAACAAAAAAATCTGCTCCATTTTGCTCATTGCTCCATTGTTCTTTTGATGAATTGATGTATTGCTTATTTGATCACGTGATCCTTTGATCTTTTGAGTCATTGTATCTCCACAACCCCCCACCGGTTCACTGCAATGGTTCTGGTTTTCCCGGATCCGGTTTCGGTCAAAACCACTCCCGAAGGATCGGTGTAGTTTTCCAAATAGCCGGAAACGTGATCAAATCGGGCAATAAAACTGTCAAAATTGATAGTAGTTATCGACAGTGCCCCCGGAAGCAGGGTCTCAACATTGCCGGGATCTCCTTCAATGTAACTTGCCCCCTCATATGATACGAAGCGGTTTGAAGCAAAATAGACCCCTGATTCTATCTCGTTTTCGCTTCTGGCTTGAACTCGTAACAGTTCGGATTTGACGCGGGAAGCAATCATGTCAAGTTGGCTTTCACTCCGAAGATTGGAAAATGCCAGTCCTCCAATCGAAAGGAGAATCATCATCATACCCACTACCGTCAGCAGTTCAACAAGCGAATAACCGTTTTTCCCTGGAACATGGAACCTGGAACTTTGTTTTATGTTATGTGTTACGTGTTCCATGACTACATTCCCGCCTGCAAATTCCCGATCAGACTGTAAATAGGAGAAATGATTGAGATGACCATGGCTCCTACTCCAATTCCAACGATAATCATGAGTATTGGCTCAAGAAGCGTAATAAATTGTTTCAGTGAATTTTCAACTTCCTGCTGGTAAAACTCACCAATATCGGCGAGCGTTTTTTCAAGATTACCGCTCCGTTCTCCTATAATGACCAGTTGTACCATAAGCGGCGGGAATATGTTCGATTGTTCAAAAATGGTTGACAATTGTACTCCTCGCGTAATTTTTTTGTTGAAACTTTCTGCAAGTTCATCAGATTTTACAAAAGAAAGTGCATGCAGCGACAATTCAACTGATTCGGTCACCGGAACGCCGCTTTTGAGAAGTGCCGAAAGGCTTTGGGTAAATCGAACGAGATTATATTCCAAAATCAACCGCTTCGAAACGGGCATATGCACTAACAACCAGTACAACACGTGTTTCCCTGCGCGACTTTTCAATAACCAGATACTCCCTATCAAGAGCATCACCAACACAACTGCTGCAGCAATAAGATTTTTTTCCAAAAATAAACTGAAACTAAACAATATCCTGGTATACAACGGAAATTCAAGATCCATATTGGCAAAAACTTTCGCAAGGCGCGGCAACACAAATGCAAAAACGATAGCGCCAATCACCAGCATCAACCCGATGATGATAATCGGATACAGAAGTGCGCCTACTACTTTTTGTTTTAAATCTTTCTCCTGTGCATATTGTGCGGACAAATACGCAAATGATTCGGAAAGCGTTCCTGATGTCTCGCCCGTTTTCAACATTGAGAGAAATACGTCGCCAAAAAATGTGCGGTATTTGGAAAATGATGTATAGAGAGAAGTTCCCCGCCGGGTCGAGTTGGCAATATCTTCAAGTACCCGTCTCACATTTTTTTGGTTTGAACTTTTTGCGAGCAATTCAAGCCCCTCGCTTAAGGATACTCCGGAATTGATAAGAAGTGCCAAATACCGACACATACTGATTTTTTCATTGACGGGAAAACCGCCGCCGCCGAGCGTAACACTTCCTCGTTCTTTTTTTATGGCAAGTACGGTAAGGTCCTTTTCAAGGAGCACTGTTTCTGCATCTTTCTCTGAAGTTGCAGTGATCGTTCCTTTAACAAATGTACCCTTCGGATCGGTTGCTTTGTAGCGATAGATAGGCATGGGTCAAAGATCCTAAGATTCTAAGATCCTAAGAATCAAATGATATAATAAATGCAAGTTGATTTTATTTGTATTTTCCATTTGGTTCTTTGTCCCGCGGAGCGGGATCCGGCTCCGCTGGAGATCTTTGGATCTTATTCTGTTGTTGCTGCAAGCATTTCCTCAATAGTGGTAAGCCCTGCCTGCACTTTATCCAGACCATCATCATACATGGTCTTGAATCCTTTTCGGATTGCCATCCTCCGAAGTTCTGATGCGGAAACCTCCTTGATGATAAGTTCCCGGAATTCATCATCCGCATTTAAAACTTCATAAATACCTATTCTTCCACGAAATCCGGTATTGCGGCATCGGTCGCATCCTTTTCCCCGGTAAAATTTTCGCCCGTTTTTTTTGCCGGCTCCGCCATTACCATTTTCCTGCAACTGCCGTAATATTTCCTCACTCGGATTCACCTCACTAATACATGAGGTGCAAATACGCCGGACCAGCCGTTGTGCAACAACCAGATTGAGCGTTGAAGCAACGAGATACCCTTTTGCCCCCATGTCAAGAAAACGGGGAATGGTTGAAACCGCATCATTGGTATGAATAGTTGAGAGTACCAGATGGCCCGTGAGAGCTGAGTGAATTGCAATGGATGCAGTCTCTTCGTCGCGAATTTCACCCACCATCATGATATTAGGATCATGCCGGAGAAGCGCGCGCAGTCCCGCTGCAAAGGTAAGATTGGTTTTGGGGTTAACCTGTATTTGATTGACCCTTGGAACACTGTACTCGACGGGGTCCTCAACCGTGCAGATTTTCACCTGCGGTGTATTTAAAATATTGAGAACGCTATAGAGCGTTGTTGTTTTACCTGAACCGGTTGGTCCGGTCACCAGTATCATCCCGTTTGCCTTACGGATATTCGTATGCATATACTCAAGATTTTTTCCCGTCAATCCTAACTCTTCAAGAGATAGCGGTCGCGTTGATTCGGCAAGAAGCCGCAATACAACATTTTCCCCATGAAAACCGGGAATGATTGACACACGAAGAGCAATCAGATTTTCATCTATCTGAAACCGGAACCGTCCGTCCTGCGGTACCCGGTGTTCATCGATCTTAAGATTTGAAAGCACTTTAATACGAGCCAGTATTGCAGGTTGAATAGAAAGCGGCAGTGTTAAAATATCATGCAATATTCCGTCAATCCGAAGTCGCGCCAATAATATTTCCGGTGATGTCTCGAGATGAATATCCGATGCGTTTTCAGCAACCGCATATTCAAGAAGCGCATCGA
Organism: Candidatus Roizmanbacteria bacterium; assembly: GCA_016203755.1. GTDB lineage: Bacteria > Patescibacteriota > Microgenomatia > 2-01-FULL-40-14 > JACQMD01. The sequence continues at coordinate 188 of JACQMD010000133.1, read as the reverse complement.
ATATTTTAACGACCGGAATATCCTGAGCCACCTGTAACAATTTTTCAATCGTTGCTTCTTTCAAGTGACTTGCTTTTTTGACGTTTTCAACAATGATACTTTCAAATTTTTTGGCGAAATTTCGCTTGTACTGATTGAGAGCACGAACAAGATCGGTTTTCGTAATAAAATACGGGACTACCTCAATT
>JACQMD010000125.1 GCA_016203755.1 Candidatus Roizmanbacteria bacterium | reverse complement strand
GCTTGTCTACCGTAATGCTCGTTTCATCGTTTTAGCTACCTAACCCGACTCGAAAGAGCCGGGTTAGTTTTTATAAAACTATATTATAATCAAGAAGATATCTATCTCTTTTTCTCACTCTGCCTAGTAGTGATCTTTCGAGATTTTCAACGATTGACGTTTGTTACTGTGGATGGTACGGTGTACATGCTATGAATAGAAAACCACCAACTCTTACCATAAAAAATATTGAGGAATTATTTGATAAGAAACTGGAGCCGATTAAAGATGATCTTACAACTATCAAGCAGGTAGTTGAACAGAGAGTTTACAAAGAAATGAAAAAAGGGTTTGCCCATGTTAACAAACGAATTGATCGGCTTGAGGAAATATCACTCGCAATCATCTATGATTCTAACGACCACGAATCAAGAATCAAAAAGCTGGAAAAGCGAGCAGGATTACCTTCAAACAATAATTAATCTCTTTTATCGATTCACCGTTGATGTTTGTAAATAGTAGTGGTATGGTAGTGCATATATGCCAACAAAAAACAACCCATTAACTATCAGTGACATTGAAAAATTACTGGATCGGCAATTTGATGAGAAACTGCAGCCGATTAAGGATGATATATCAATTGTTAAAAAAGATCTAGCAGGCGTTAAAGTAGGTCTTTCCAGAGTCAAAACCGATCTGACTGGAGTTAAGGTAGATCTTTCGGGAGTCAAAGCAGATCTATCCGGGGTGAAAATCGACCTTGTAACTGTTAAAAAAGATTTATCGGGAGTCAAGACGGATGTGTCTGAAGTTAAATCTGAAGTTTCCCGAGTGAAAGAAGATATTTCAACTATTAAAACAGATGTTTCCGGAGTTAAAAAAGATCTATCGGGAGTGAAAGCTGACCTTTTAACGGTTAAAAAAGATCTTTCAGGAGTTAAGGTAGATCTGTCGGGAGTTAAAACTGATGTTTCTTCAATAAAAGTCGATCTTGCCACGGTTAAAGCCGACGTTGCCAATGTGAAGGCTGACGTGGCAAATGTAAAACATACTGTTGAACATAAAGTATATAAAGAAATGAAGGAGGGTTTTAGGAGATTTGAAGAAACAATACTTGCAATTGTTGAGAATTATTCTGACCACGAATCAAGAATCAAAGAGCTGGAAAAGCGAGCAGGATTACCTTCAAACAATAATTAATCTCTTTTATCGATTCACCGTTGATGTTTGTAAGGAAAGGTTTCTTGATCAGACTCTTTTCAAGTGTTGACTAGGATGGTGAGGTATCGTATAGTGAGAAATATGACAAAAAAGGATTTAGCAGAGTTACTCGATGAAAAGCTTCAGCCGATTAAAGATGAGCTTTCGGATGTGAAAGATGATATTGCCAGTGTGAAAGACGATGTCGCGAGTGTGAAAGATGATGTCGCGAGCGTGAAAGATGTAATCGAGAAAAGAGTGTACAAAGAAATGAAAGAAGGGTTCGCTCATGTTAACAAACGTATTGATCGGCTTGAAGAAATATCACTCGCAATCATTGAGGATTCTAACGATCAGGAATCGAGAATCAGACATCTGGAAAAACGAATCCGAACACCTTCAAATAATAACTAACCTCCATCATTAATGCACTATTGATGTTTTGAGTAACTGAATGGCTAGATAACTGCTCTATTCATACTTGACACTTGACACCTGACCCTTGATACTTGACACATGATACTTCTCTTTCTTTTCGGACTCTTCATCGGATCCTTTCTCAACATGCTCATCGACCGGCTGCCGCGGGTAGAGCAAATTTTATCGGGCAGGTCGCATTGTGATAATTGTCATAAGCCCATTGCATGGTACGATCTGATTCCGGTTGTTTCGTGGTTGCTGCTGCGGGGACGATGCCGGTGGTGCAGAAAGAAGATTCCGGTTAGGAATGTTGTGGTGGAGATGGTTACGGGGAGTTTGTTTGGTTTTACATTCTATGCACAATCAATGGGTCAAATGAGTCAGATGAATCAGCTGGAATTGGTGGCTCAACTAATGATTGTATCTTGCCTGATCGTCATATTCTTTGTTGACCTTCAACATCAAATTATTCCTGATAGTATGATTCTTATTGCTTCCCTTGCCGCAGTCGGTCTCTATTTCCTGAGAACCTATCCGGTCTCCCCTCTCCCCTATCTTCTCTCCGCCCTCGGGGCTGCCGGGTTTTTTGCGCTGTTAATTCTTATCACCCGCGGAGCCGGCATGGGCTGGGGAGATGTCAAGTTTGCTGCTTTTATGGGGCTTTTTTTGGGCTTTCCGGGCACAATTACCGCCTTGTATTTTGCGTTCTTGACAGGTGCGTTTGTTTCTGTTACGCTGATTTTACGAGGGAAAAAACGGTTTGGTCAGACCATTGCATTCGGACCATTTTTAGTTGCGGCAACGATACTCGTATGGTATGGAGAGTTATTAGGAGTATGGCTTCTATACTTTCCATATATTATTTAATGAAGATGCATGAAAATTGTCAAACAGCACGGGTTCACGATGGTCGAGATGCTCATCACCGTAGCAATTATTCTTGTACTTTCGGGGATGGGGCTAGCTGCATATTCAGGACAATTACAGCGAAGCCGTGATGAGAAACGGCGTGCGCACCTTGAAGTATATCGGGAAGCACTTGAGCGGTATCGGGCGGATCACTTTGGATATCCGGTCGCATATGGCGTTGATATTAGTGATCCAACAAGAGTTGCAGGAGTTTCGGTAGTACTTCCGGCACTTGATCCGTATCTTGAGGTTCGACCGCAAGATCCGCTTGCACCAGACAGATATTATAATTATTTAGTTTTTGGGACGAGAGAATATCGCATTTGTACATTATTAGAAGAGTTACCTCCTGCCGGAGCAGGTCCGCAGGAGTGTACGCCGACCAACAGTGTTTGCAATTTTTGCACGGAGAGTCCTACATTTTAAGAGTATAGTTATGAACCTAATCAAAAAGAATTATCAGCGTTTTTTCAGCGGATTTACGCTGGTAGAGCTGGTGATTTCAACGGCAATTCTTATGAGTGTGGCCGGTTTTGGCAGTGCATCGTATCTGAATTTTAATGAAAAACAGGTTTTGGAGCAGACCGGGAAGCGGCTCGTTGCTGATCTTCGTCTTGCACAACAACGGGCGCTTGCGGGAGAAAAAGATAAGTGGGGATGTACCGTAGCGGGTGTGGAACAGCCACTTGCCGGCTGGTGCGTTTCACCGGGGTCAACAGGTGATGCGTATACGCTCTACGGAAGTTGCGGGCCGGTAGGTGAATTTTCTACAGATCCGGGAAACACAGAGCCAATTCCCACTCCGGTCGGCGGAGCAAAAACGTTTGATCCAACTACCAGAACACTACCCCAAGGAGTGGTTTTTCGTAAAACTGCCGCAATAGATGCACAGGCAAAGAAAAACGTCATGGGAATCTCCACATGGGTGGAAACCGGCAAAAAGATCCTGTTCCTCCCGCTTGGTGAAGGAGTTCTTTTATATGCCACCGATCCCGGCACCGGACAGGTGTTTGACAGTCAGACAAACGGGTCGGGTACGATAGATGAAGTAGCCTATTGTCTCTATGGTACGTTACCGGCGCTTGGCACCAACCGGCGATATGTAGTACGGGTTACCGGTATCGGCGGGATTGTAGACGAAGGATTTCACGAACTCTGTCCGTGGGACGCCGGATATCTTTAACTATGTATGAATCACGATGGTACAACTGCTTCCTCCAATTTTTCCCGTTCTTCCGGACAGGCACTCTTTGAGATTTTGATCGCCATTGCAGTACTGGTACTTATCATCAGCGGATCAGTGGCTGCAGTCAATACGTCACTGAAGAATACAACGTATGCCCGCAATAAAGCACTCTCTGTCCAATATGCGCAAGAGTCACTTGAACTGGCACGGTACGAGCGGGATGACAAAGGACTCGCCGGTGTAACTGCTGCAAATTGCGGCGATGGTCCGGTACCAAATACGCCATTTACGAGAACGGTCACCATAAGCGGTGGAGGAAACGAGCGACAAATCGATGTTGATGTATGGTGGAATGAGAGAGATTTATTACAACATACCAGAGTATCAACAATACTATCTGATCGTGTATCATGGCAATAATGAGCACTACGAAACAGCGCGGGTTTACCATCATGGAACTCCTGGTGGGGGGAGCGGTGTTTGTGGTGATTACGATTCTGGTAAATAATATTTTGTTAAATCTTCTCCGGGGAACGGTGAAACAGGATGTGATCAGGAATGTCAAACAAAACGGCGATTTTGCTATGGAGGTCATGATGAATAAGATACGAAGTGCGAGGCGGCTTGATCCGGCAGTGAATTGCATTGCGAATTTAAATCAACTGACGATTACTAACAATGACGGGAGTACATCACGATTTTATTATGATGCTGCAACCACTCAAAAAATTGTAGATGAGATTACGAATGTTCTTGGGGTAACTGCACGGTATCTTACGACGGATGTAACGACAATTGATAGTACCCAGCCGGCTGAAAGACTTACTTTTGACTGTGTTGCGCTTCCCGGTGGAGAGACGAAAATCACCGTCCATTTTACGCTCCGGCAGCGTAACGCAAATCCGGCAACGGCCAGATCTGAGGAGGAGGCACTCGTTCGCTTCGAGAACATGGCAGCGATACGGAATTATTGAGGGAGGGGTGAATGGGTGATTAGGTAAATGGGTAATTGGGAAAAACAAAGTATAGTATATTTACCTATTTACCCGGTCACATGATTACCTGTATTATGAATAAACCAATGAGAAAATTACTCGTACGATTTTTTTCTGTAGTTAGTTATTCAATTATTACGTTGACTATATTTATTGTTTTTCCCATACAGTCTGCGAATGCGACATGGTTTAAGACGGTGGGAGGAAGTGTACACAGTCAGCAGGATATCGATCCCAACATCCCGGTGCCTCCTCCTCCACTTCCGCCGGGTGATTATCATTTTTCGATAAGTGACCCGAATATCGGTGAATCAGGCATCATCAGTGCCTTTGGAAATGTTTCAAACTTCGGTCAAGGATCAGAAAGTAACGCCGCTTGGGTTATTGGTCCCTCTGTTAATATGTTGAGGAAAGCTCCAAACGCGTTTAATTTTGATCATTATCTGCAGCTTCTTGGTCCCGGGAATCCGTTGCCAATAGTCGGCGGTAATCCTCTTCTGGATCCGGATCATTATTGTTTGATGCCTCCCTCAGGGATTTACTACTTTGATGCCAGTACAAACGGAGGGACTATTAATATCAGCTGTCCCGCCGGATCATATTTTGGAACAGTTGCTTCCGGATTTTCACATATATTTCTCATTGACAATGGTGATCTTAATATAAATGCTGTTGTTCAGACTGGTCGCACTGCCGGAGCAAGTAGCTTTTTAGCGTTCATCGTTGATGGAGATATTAATTTTGAGAATGGTATTCCAACCATTTTGGGCGGGACACCATTTGACGAAACCAATCCAAACATTGAAGGGATTTTTATTAGCGGTGGAATGATTGACGTGCAACCCTTTGGGCAACCTCTTTATTTAGAGGGTATTTTTATCGGGTGGAGTGAAATTCGTGCTCGTCGCAATGGACCACCGCATGAGGTTCGTGAATGGTTCATTTACCGCCCCGACCTTCTCTGGTACTCCCCTCTTGAAATGCGGGATTTAACGGTTCAGTGGAATGAAGTGTTTCCATAATTGTATACTCATTGACAATGATACCAAAATCATCCTATACTGAAAAAGGTCAGGCAGCACTCATTGTAGTTTTAATTAGTGTTGTAGTAGTGACGGTAGTAATGGCAAGTACTGTTCGGACTGTGAGTGATATTCGAAGCTCCACACTCACCGTCGAAGGAGCTCGGGCATTTTCGGCTGCCGAGGCTGGTATAGAGAAAGCGTTACTAGAGGATCCAAACAACCTTCTATGTCAAGCCGGATGCACAGTTGCTGACATAGGAGTGGCAGCAGAGCCTGCTGCCGAGCGGCCGGATGCTACGTATACGGTTCTTCCGATTCCGGACGCATCTGTTGATACCTATTATTCGATGGTAGACACCGCTGCCGGAGATCCCGCTTGGATGCAGGGACAAACAAAAACAGTATGGCTAACCGATCAACCCTATGCTGCCAATCCGGACGCAGCTGGACAAAACTATTATGGAGATGTTGCTGCGGAAAATACTATCGCTTTTGATTGGGATCCGAATGAAGATGTAGAGTTTCTCATATTTTATCGGGATATACCCGCAGGGGATATTATTAAGATTAGACGCATGTATCAAACAGGCGCATGGGTTTTTGATTGGGATAGTTTCTTTGACGCAGGAGATCACATAGTCCGATTTATGAGGGTGAAACCAATTACCGGAAATTTAACAGGGATGCGGGTGACACCAAGTGATATAGCCGCGTTTCCTATTCAGGGCAAGCGAATTGAGTCAACCGGCTTCACTCCGGGTAATGTCAGTCGTACTATTAAAGTAAAAAAATGGATTGCTGAATTGCCCGGTATTTTTGATTTTGTATTGTACAGCGAAGGAGATATCAGAAAACTATGAAAACAGGATTTGGGATAGATATCGGTACTAATTTTGTGAAAGCAGTCGTTGCTGAGCAGCGCGGGACAAGTACGCACATTCTCCATGCAGCCATTGCGCCCGTTCCATCCAAGGCGCTCTTTTCTGAGGCACAATTTGATCAGGAGGAGCTGGCTCGTGCTCTTAAAACGATGCTCCGTGACAGTACTATTCGTGAACGGACTGCAAATGCATCACTCCTGGAGTCGCAAGTCTTTACCCGCATCATCGACATGCCGGTTCTTTCACAGAAGGAGTTGATACAGGCACTTCGATGGGAGGCGGAACGGTATATTCCCCTGCCGCTTGAGGAGGTAAATATGGATTTTGTAATTCTAGGCAAACCGGAACATCAAACAACGATGCAGGTACTCTTAGTGGCTTCGCCGCTTCGGCTCCTCAGCAAGTACTCAACGGTTTTTGATCTTGCCGGAATTGAGTTAAGTGCTCTTGAAAACGAGGCAATTGCTATCTTGCGTCTCTTTGCGGGACAAACGATTAACTATGTGGTGGTCGATATCGGAGATACGACAACGAACCTGTATCTGGTTCGCCGGGATACGCCGATTTTGGTAAGAAGCTTAGGAATTGGTGGCAACGTCATGACGAAAACGATTGCGGCAGAGTTGGGACTGCCTGCATCTCAAGCTGAGGAATATAAACGGACATACGGAGTAGATCCGCAGCAATTACAGGGAAGCCTGCTCAATACATTACAGCCAATTCTCACAAACTTACTCACCGAACTGACTCAAAGTCTGACCTACTTTAAAGAGAAGTATCGGGACGAGGTCATTTCAAAAATAATTCTTACCGGCGGCGGTGTCCTCATCCCAAAATTTCCTCTTCTTCTGCAGGAAAAACTGCAGATAGAGACCACGCTTTTGCAGCCGTGGCAATCAATGTCGGTAGAACCCAAAGTTGCTGAGCAGTTTCGCGGAAAAGAACTTATGTTTTCTGTAGCAACCGGACTTGCAATGAGAGATTTTACCTGACACCTGTATGCCGACAAAGATTAACCTGCTTCTCAAGAAAAAAGAACAGCCAAAAGAAATAAAAAAGGCAAAGTCATTCCTGATTCGGGGTACCCTGGTGTTAATGCTTCTCCTGGTGGTAGCATCAGCCGGCATATACGGCTATGTAGTTTACCTGACTCAAATAAGCACGAAACTTGCAGCAATGATTGTCGATCTGGACAGTCAGATAGCACAATATCAAGATATAGAAGAGAAGAAAAGTATTCTCACAATAAAAACAGGTGAGCTTCGGAAGTTATATGGGAAGCGGTTTGATTACCTGACTGCGCTGTCGGACTTGGATATACTCTTTGGCCATAGTATTGCCATTGATTCGGTAGCAATTTCTGAAAGCGGGGTTGTTCAGATGAGTGCCAAAAAAATAGCAGAGGTCATTACGTTTGCAGAAGAACAGGCATTTTCCACAAAAATCCAGGAGATAAACCTTAAATTGGAAGTCGGAAACTCAAGTGAGTTTCAGGAAACCGTTGACAATTTGAAAAGTTTTCAGGGAAAAGGACTATCGGAAGCAAGTGTACTCAGCTCTGAGCTTACTGAAACAGGTACATTTAACATTGTCTTTCATCTGGTTCTTGCAAAGACAGGAGAATCGGGAGCTCAATCACTATGACTGGCACATTTGACGTTACCAAAAATGTACAGAATTATAAGACGTTTTTTCTCTTATTCGTCCAAATAGCCCTTATTTTCGGATCTATCCGGTATATTTTTATGCCAAATATTGATCAGATACGAACACTTCGGAATACTATTGTCACTCAGGAGCTTGAAATACAGGAGAAACAATCGTATCTTTCGTACCTTAAGGAGCTCGCTTCGTTAACGCTCGAAATTGAAGAGGGAGTCATTAACTACGCGTTACCCTCAGAAAACGACGTGATTACCTTCATCGTCACGTATGAGGGTTTGGGTCGGATGGAAAATATCACGTTGATGCCCCTGTCAATAGCTCCCGGACTCATTAAAGGAGAAGAGGAACAGGCACAGACGCAGACACAGGAGGTCACTCAGGGAAAGGAAGAAGAACGTCCCGGTCTTCATGAGTTTGAGTTTGAGATGGAGGCTACCACGCAAGAGGTTGATAGCGCCTTGGCATTTATTAAAGAACTCTATAGTGCGCGACGGGTATTTAACATTTCAGAACTTACCTGGGTTAACAACGAGGAAGAAGACGATATTGCTCTTTCCGTGATGTTGACGACGTATTATTTTATGCCTCCGAAAATAAAACCCAGCGCACAACTGGTGAAAGAAGGAAGAGAGCAAGGTGAATTTATCGAGCAACTGAAACAAACGAAAGTCTATGAAGAAGTTGTATTAGATGGGATTACGGGAGGTAAACAGGATTTATTTAAACTTGAAGCTACTCCCCCCGTTTCGACTGCTTCGGGGAGACGTTAACAACCGGTAACAATTTCCTCGCGCCTTCGGAAAGTACTGCGCCTTTTTCCTGCCAGAGCACAAGCTTTTGTTTGTTAATCGTCACTTTCGGTGGATGATAGGTCATTTCACAAAATCCAAGATCATCGTTGACACGTCCTGACATTTTGGTTCTTTTCTCCATCACTACTATCCGATAGTTTATTTGTTTGTTTCTTCCGGTTGGTTTGAGTCTAATTACGAGCATAGGATGTATTATAGCACAAATTTACGTATACTTCTTGAGCGCTTCGGTTGCCGCTTGGGCTTCCGCCTCCTGTTTGCTTCCTCCACTTCCCTCCCCGGCTTTTCCATTATTGATAAATACTCCGACCGTAAATATTTTTTTATGATCGGGGCCGGTTTCGGTGAGGACCCGATAGACTGGTGTTACTTTTAATTTCTCTTGTACTTTTTCCTGCAAGTTGCTTTTCGCATCAAGATAGGCTTTGTTTTTCAGAATGTGAGGTATGGTTTGAAAAAGAGACATTTGCACAAAATTTCGTGCTGCGAGAAGGCCTTGATCTAGATATAACGCGCCGAGTACCGCCTCATACGTATTGGCTAAAATCGATTTGTTAGCTCGTCCTCCGTTTTCTTCTTCCCCCCGGCTCATGCGAAGTTGATTCCCGAGATCAAGCAGCAGGGCAGCCTTAGAGAGAGACTCAGTGCGGACAATGCTTGATCGAAGCAGCGTCAGTTTCCCTTCGGGGAACTCGGTAAATTGATGAAAGAGATATTCTGAAACAATGATTTCAAGTACCGCATCGCCCAGAAACTCCAGGCGTTCATTAGAGGCAATTTGCTCCTTCGTTTCGTTCAAGTATGAACGGTGAGTAAACGCTTCGTTCAGCAATTGCTGATTGTGTATTAATGTTATGATGGTTGTTCTATCCATAAAAATAGAGTGCCAAGAACGCCATTGACAAATTTTGGACTGGTATCTCCTCCGAATTCTTTCGCCAATTCTACTGCTTCATCGATAATGACCCGGGGAGGCTCTTTTTTCATAATATATAACTCATACACTGCCTGTCGAAGTATTGCAAGATCAATTTTTGCAATTTTGTCAACTGGCCAGAGCGGTGCTCCCTTTTGAATAAGATCATCGATATCGGTTAAATGGTTAATGATGGTAGAAGCAGCGGTATCACGTCGTTGTTCTTTATGGAAACTGTATGCAAAAAGATCTTTAATCGTTTGTATTCGTTTCAGATGACGAGGATCATTTCGTGTTTTCATCGGAGTTCATGTATCGTATGGCGTGTTATTTCTGTGAGTCTTGCTTGCTGGACTTTGTACTCTTGTTTGTCGACTCTTTGCGCTCTTCCAGATGCAAAACATCTTTCCCCCGATAGTACCCGCAATGACTGCATACCTGATGCGGCAGGATGAGCTGTTCACACTGGGCACAACGCACAAGAACCGGCAACGTCAGACGTATTGCCGCCCGTCGTTTTCCCTGTCGCTGGGTCGAATGCCGTCTTTTGGGTAGTGGTGTCATAGTTAGTTTGGTTTAATATCTCGTATTGTATCGTGTTTTATCCATTCTTGCAAGCTCGGGTGCCCCGATAGAGCTGGATCCTGTTCGATAAGACGGGCAGCGGCAGTCTGAGCTCCCGCAATGAGAACGTGATCAGTCATACTGGCAAGTTTAAATCCGAACCGCCCGTGCTGTGCTGTGCCATAGAGCTGTCCCGGACCACGGATAGCCAGATCAATTTCAGATAATTGCGCCCCGTTATTGATACGCTCCATGCTTTTGAGACGCTTGTTGGTAACGCCGTTGTCGCCTTGAGAAAATAACAGGCAGTAGCTTTGAGCAGTTCCCCGGCCAACTCGTCCTCGAAGCTGATGGAGTTGTGCCAGCCCAAACCGTTCGGACGCTTCAATCATCATGATCGTTGCATTGGGAATATCGATACCGACCTCAACAACCGGTGTTGCAACTAAAATAGCAAGTTGTCCTGTTGAGAATTGATGCAGAATAGATTCCTTTTCTTTCGACGGTACTCTTCCGTGTAACAGACCAAGTTTAAAGTCAGGAAATACCTTTTTTTTGAGACGGTCAAATTCAACTGTGGCAGCTTTTACCGATTGCATGGTTTCATGTTCTGATTCTTCGATGAGAGGACAAATAATGAATGCTTGATTTGTAGTGATGCGATTTATCGCATCTTTATTTTTAGACGCCATGAATGGCGTCACTACAGTATTACTTTGTATCTGTTTTCTCATCCACTCATATGCTGCTTCCCGCTTATGCTCAGGTACCACCCATGTTTTCACTGGTTTTCTCCCGACGGGCATTTCGTCGATGACGGATAAATCAAGTTCACTATAGAGAACGAGTGCAACCGAGCGCGGGATAGGGGTCGCAGTCATGGCCAGGAGGTGCGGACTCCGTCCTTTTTGAGAAAGAACTGCCCGTTGTTCTACGCCGAAGCGGTGTTGTTCGTCAATCACCACAAGGCCGACGTTCTTAAAATCATTCTTATATAGGAGAGCATGTGTACCTATGACAATATCGCATGTTGTATTTAGTATTTTGTATTTAGTATTTTGCAATTTTGTTGAAGAAGTAACAAGCTGAACCGATAATCCGTGCGGTTCGACAAACTGTTTTATCGTTTCATAATGTTGTTCGGCCAATATTTCCGTAGGCGCCATAAGGATTGAACGAAACCCGTTCAGATGCGTTATATACATAGCAAGCGCTGCAACAACTGTTTTGCCACATCCTACATCTCCCTGAAGAAGACGATTCATGGGGTGAGATTTTCCGAGATCGTTAAAAATCTCATCGATTGCCCGACATTGTGCCTTGGTCAGCGTGAATGGTAGAGAGTCTGTAAATTGCTTAACTTGTAACGTGTAACGTGAAACGTGTAACGTTTTGGCTATCTTTTCTTCTTGCCATTGTTGTTTCCGTATGGCAGAGACCAGTTGTGTCTTAAATATTTCGTCAAAGGCCAGTCGATGACGTGCCCGCTGTTCTGATTCTGCCGAATCGGGAAAATGGATTTGGTGGACCGCTTCTGTATACCCCATCAACTGATGGTGTAATCTGATTTCATCGGGAAGAAATTCTTCCTGCCTTTCTCCGACTAAATGCAACGTAGCAGCAATACGGGATCGCAACCACTTTGATGAGATACCATATGTCTCAGGGTAAATAGGAACCAGGCGGCCGGTATGAATAAGGGTATTTGGTATTTTGTATTTGGTATTTGGCAATTCAAATTCCGGTGATTCCATTGTTATTCGCGAAAGAGCTTGTG
>JACQMD010000010.1 GCA_016203755.1 Candidatus Roizmanbacteria bacterium | reverse complement strand
AATATAGTAAAAAACAGAGTATTAATAATTCTGATTTATAGTTGCGACCATTGTGGTCGCCTGTTTTATAGCAAGGATAAGCTTTGCAATTACGATATATTATAAGATATTGTGTCAGTGTGTATAATAAGCATATGGCACCAGAAACTAAAACATATACCGGCAATGCAGAATGCCCAGAATGTTTTGCAGTATTTGGATTAATTGAAGTGATACAAAATGAGATTAAACAATGTCCCGAATGTGGTGTTGAACTAGAAGTTATCAACGTGGATCCCATCGCACTCGATCTAGCTCCAGAACAAAAAGAAGATTGGGGAGAATAACCAGAGTTTCATTACATTACTCTACAACTAACATTACTCATTCTACGACAGTTACGTCCAGTTAGAGAAAAACGTTTTCTACAAAATGATCATTTTGTGATACAATATCTTCATACTTTATATGAATATCGTTATATTTGCCGGGGGGGTGGGGACGAGACTGTGGCCGTTGTCACGGAAGAAATCCCCAAAACAATTTGAAAAAGTCGTTGGTGACCGGTCTACACTGCAGCTTGCGGTTGAGCGGCTTCTTCCCGCTTTTTCACATACTAATCTGTACATAGCAACCAATGTAGAATATGCTGATTTGGTACGAAAACAGCTTCCCCAGATTCCCGAACATCACGTGATTGGTGAGCCGGTGATGCGCGATGTCGGGCCTGCAGTAGGCCTGGCAGCTGCAATTTTGACCAAAGTCGCGCCGGAAACTCCCATGGCAATTTTATGGAGTGACCATCTGGTTCGTAAAGAAGAACTCTTCAGAAAAATATTGGAAACGGCAGAGCAGGTAGTTAAGAAAGAACGGGACAAAGTTGTTTTTATTGCACAGAAGCCGCGCTTTGCAAGTCAAAATTTAGGATGGATTACCTATGGACCGCAGGTACAGCTGCTCAACGGCGTTCCCCTCAACGCGTTTGTGGGGTTTAAATATCGACCAGACTTGCCGACGGCCGAGAAGTATTTTACCAGCGGAAATCATGCTTGGAATTTGGGATATTTTGTGACCACTCCTGCGTTTCTTTTCAAGAAATATAAAGAGTTTGTGCCTGAAATGCACAAGCAACTGGCCGTATTACAAAATGCCTGGGGAACACCTGCTTGGGATGCAACATTGCAAAAGATCTATCCGACGCTTGAAAAGATTCACTTCGACAACGCCATACTTGAAAAACTCAAAACTCACGAGGCGTATGTCATTTCTGAAGATCTGGCATGGAGCGATATTGGTGCGTGGGAAGCACTCAAAGAAGCGTTACAGGAGAGTCCAACGCACAACGTCACCAATGGTAATGTGCTTGTACAGGATAGTAATGACAGTCTGGTTTATAACTACAACAATAAGCAGTTGCTCGTTGCTATCGATTTATCGGGGATGTTAGTCATTAATACTGCCGATGTGACTGTTGTTTGCAAGAAAGAGTCGGTGCCGAAGATCAAAAAGCTCGTTGAAAGTATGAACGGAACACCACACGAACATTTGACGTAAGGAATGTGATAGCATACGTATATGACGACATTCTATTACGATAAGGTAAAACGGTTTATTGATATAGTTGGCGCGATTACTCTTTGTATTATTTTTTTCCCTATTACCATCCTTTGTGCAATTGCAATCGTTATTGATAGCGAAGGACCAATATTTGCTGATACACCCGAGCGGATCGGGCGGCACGGAAAGCCATTTAAAATGTATAAATTCCGTTCTATGATTGTAAATGCACATAACATCCTTCGGAACGACCCCAAATTTAAAAAACTTTACCGGCAGTATAAAAATGAAAGTTACAAACTCAAAAATGATCCCCGCGTGACGCGAGTAGGGAGATTTATCCGGAAACATTCCATCGATGAGATTCCACAACTTATCAATGTGCTTCGTGGTGAGATGAGTTTAGTCGGCCCGCGCGCATACTATTCAGATGAACTCCGCGAACAGCAAAAAAAATATCCGGAAACAAAACAGCTGGTTCATGAAGTACTTTCAATAAAACCGGGTATTACCGGCGTATGGCAAGTTTCCGGAAGAAGTGAAGTTAATTTTGACAAACGTATTGCCATCGATGCTTCCTATGCGCGGAAAAAATCCATCGGGTATGATATACTCATTTTACTGAGAACGCCCAACGCGATGATTACCGGTCGTGGGGCGGTGTAGTTTCACTAATCATCTATGACAGCAGGATTTACTCTTAAGAAGATAGAGCTTTCCAAACCAGAATCGGCTTCTTCAAATAGAGCGGTCGTACGGAAGGACCAAAAAACAGCTCTACTATCTTCCATGAAAAGAAATTCCGCCCATCATACAGCTCCACGCAAAAAACTTATCAAGGGATTGGGTATAACGGCGGTCATACTCGTCGTATTATTACTCATTATTGTTATAGGAATTATGTTGCCTATGCGATCAATCTTGGTTCAAGCGCGTGAAACTGCCGCTCTCGCAAAAGAAACAATGGCTGCTGCCGAGTCCCAGAACATTGCAGCCACGGGAGAAAAGCTTACGGCACTGAAGGATTCTCTTGCTAAACTGGAAAATTCCTATCAAAAAACAGGATGGATCGGGTTTGTTCCGATTGTTGGGGCGTATTATAAGGATGGAGAAAATGGTTTGAAAGCTGCCAGTGAATTTATTGAGGCAGGACTTATTGCGGTTGATGCAATTACTCCCTACGCAGATTTGTTAGGACTCAAGGAAGGAGGGACATCATTTGTCGATCAACCGGCAGATAAACGAATTGAAACAGCAGTCAAAACATTTGATAAAGTCACTCCCCGGCTTGGAGAAATCGGAGAACATCTTGCAAATGCAAAAGAATCCATCGATGTCATTGACCCTAGTCGATATCCCGTAAAAGTTGGCAATAAGGAAATACGTCCTAAAATCCGAAAAGCGAAAGACATGGCAGATCAGACAATTGGAGTTTTTCTGAACGCTCAACCATTTCTTGAATCTTTACCACGGTTTTTGGGTGAACCAGATCCTAAACGATATCTTATCCTGTTTCAGAATGATAAAGAACTTCGTGCTACCGGCGGATTTTTAACTGCATATGCATTATTTCGTATAGAACACGGTAAGATTATTGTCGAGAAATCAGAAGATATTTATAAACTCGATGAACGCCAGAAACGCCGACTCCCGGCTCCTTCCGAAATAGAAAAATATCATAAAGGAGTTACTTATGCGTATATTCGTGATAGTAACCTTTCACCTGATTTTTATGAAAGTATGCGTACCTTTGATGAACTTATGAAAAATGTATCCGATCCAGAGCAGTACGATGGGATCATCGCCGTCGATACGTATGTGTTGGTT
>JACQMD010000124.1 GCA_016203755.1 Candidatus Roizmanbacteria bacterium | reverse complement strand
TGGGGCGTTCCGGTGATCAGCAACTACGGGTGGGGTGAGAAATCGCGATATTTCGAGCCGACTGTGGCCATCGGGGGTGACCATCATGGCAATTTCGACAGATTGGTTGCCCAGTCCAGTGACGCGCCCGGCCCATTCTCCTTCGACCATGGCTCTCCCTTCAAGTTTTAGACCAAGCTCGACAAAAAAAGAGATAGCTTCATCGAGCGATTCTACAACGATGCCAACGTTGTCCATCCGTAACAATTTACTTTTTGCGGCCATATATTATCCAGTCGGTATTATTTTACCAAATCTTCATTGGAATGCCTAACTCTTTGACGGCAAATTCAGAATTATTAAGATAAGAAAATTTGGGTTATATTAAGAAGCATAATGGTGCATTGTGCTCCCCGAGCCTAAACTCAGTATACAGCAAAGTTTTGATGAGATTTTGAAGGTCTTTGAGAACGTCAGATATATCGGGGAGTTAAGGCAGAGATGGGTCGAGATAAAGAAGCTTTTGAAAGGAGGATTACAGGACAAGATCCCGGCTGCGCTACGAGCTGCCTAAAGCTATCACTTGCTTCGGCGGGCATCTTGACCTTCTGGGTAAACCCGTATTTAGGACAGGTAAGCGTTGCCTCGGTTTTTATTTCGTTAGCCATATAGTTTAAAGCCTTAAAGCCTGATTTATTGCTGCTTTATCAAAACCCAAGATTTTTGCTTCAGTACCGTCATCTTTGGTGATATGAATACAAGGAACTCCCATAGATCCACAAGTATCAATTGAAGCCTGTACCTCTTCAGGTTGCTGGTCTAGAAGTACCTCTTCATATTCCACATTCTTCTCTTTGAAATACTCTTTGGCCAACTTGCAGTATGGGCAGGTTGTGGTTGAATAGATTTTTACTTTTGCCATAAATAATTCACCTCCTTAGTTATTTGGATACAATTCTGTGTTTGGATGGAATGCCGCCCAGGCAAACCAAAACAAACGAATAGGGATAATCTCCTCATCTGTTGTCGTATTGATAACTGTAATTTCACCATTGGCTTGTTTTTCCAGCATGATAGAAACATCATTTATCGTGTCAGTGATTTTCGGAGCTTCATCAAAAGCACTTTCAGGATAAGCCTTTGAGGAACCATTTACTTCAACGCCGTAGACGACGGTTTTTATTTGCAAGCTTCTGTTTAACCCTTCTACGCCAAACAACAGTTCATCGTTTTCTTCATACGTCCCATATGGATATTGATCATAATTTCTAGTAAAGCCAGTATTTCGGGAAAGAACCTGGGTATCTGGATGCTCAGCCTTCCACTGGCTCCAGGCAACGGTAATAATCGGAACTTTCACTAATATTTCACTGCGTCTGGCAGCAGGTCCGACAATTGCTTCTCCGGTGATTTGCTGCCAAAGATTGCCTTCATACCGGTCGTACATGACCAAGTCGCTATTGTGAAGTTTGCCTGATACTCCAAACTCGGTAATCACACCATCGACTTTTCTCTCAAACGCTAAAGCTGATCCACAAAGCGGGCAAAAAGTAACTGCAATTGGAGTGCCATTGGCGTCATCATTCACAATCTCGTGCCAGTTCATGATTCTCTGGGGATATGCCCTTACAATGCCGCTAAAGTCCAGAGCAAAAACCCGATCATCGGGTGCAAGCCATGTGTCAGCTTCCTGAACGGTTTCAAACGTAGGACTATCAATAGCTGGAATACAATCTTTGCCAGAACAGCCTTGCAACAAGTCTTCCTTGGATACTTTGGCTCCGGTAAAATCGGATTGCAAAGTTACTTCACGAATAACGGTTTCTCCTGGTTGGGCATTTTTCATTGTCTCCTTGCCTTTTAGTTTATCTAACTCCGTGCTGACATTAAATTTGTTTTCAAAGGTGGTGGCAAGTTGGGTCCAGGACTGCGGCAAATTGTTTAGTGTCCAGGTTTGGAGCACTCTATCTGCACCAGACCAAATAAATAAAGCAGTAACTAAAATAATAAGCCCGAAAATCTGCCGGATTTTTTGATTTTCTTTTTTAACAAAACTTAATTTCTGAGACACTTTGCTTCCACCCTTGGCGATAAAATAGAGAGGTATTCCGGTTCCTAACGCATAGGCCAAAGCGATAAAAACAGCTGAAAGGGAGAATGAACTCACAGCTGCCAATGTTGCAACCGCCGCCACTACCGGTCCTATACAGGGTGTCCAGACGATTCCCAGACTCACACCAGTTATAAAGCCGCCACCAAATCCGCTATTTTTATTCTGTGATGTTTGAAAGTGCCAATACTTTTCAATCCACACCTGAGCTTTTTCCCAAACACTTGGAAAAACCAGACTCAGACCAAAGATTACCAGTAGTCCTACGGCAAATAATCTGACAGTGTCAGCTGGAATACCCAGAACCCGTACCACGGTGGCCAATAACAAAGAAGCAACCGTGAAGCTAACTACCAATCCAGCAATCATGCCTTTGATTCTCCTGGTATTACCGTCAATGCCACTGGCTAAAATAATTGGCAAGATCGGTAGCACACACGGAGAAAAAACCGTGAGGATCCCTGATACGAATGCAATTGGCAGTAAAAATAACATAGTTAAATTTCTTTTATTTGTTGTAACAGGGTGTCAAAACCACCACCCAGCCACCTTTTTACTTCTTGGCCGTCTTTGTTCAGCACTACTAACGTGTGTTGACTGGTGACTCCATATTTCTGGTTCATAGCCTTATCATTGTCATAGTCAACTTTAAGAATCGTTACACCTTCCGGTATTTCTGCCTGTCTTTCAATAATCTCTTTTTCCAGTTCCAAGCAGGTCTGACACCAAGTAGTGGCCGCAAAAAACAGCACCGACTTTCCCTTTAATTGTGTATTGGCGAGTGTTGCATCAGAATAGGTAAGATAACCGGGAGTATCCATACGTAGTTCCGTTTGCGCAAGGGATTTTGATTGAGCTCTATTAAAACCGTCCTTAAAAAACACAAACCCGCCCAGGATAACAATCAACGATATGGCTATAAAGATGTTAAATGGTTTCATAAGTTTTCTTGACTGTTTCCGACCCAGTATTGGAGACAACGACTAAATCTCGTTATTCCCAGTGCCGGACCAAACACTACCTCACATTTGCCAGTAGTGTTTTAATCCCCTCACCACCGCTATTCCAGGTAGCCAAAGCATTTCCTTGAGAATCTACCTGCACAAAAGTGTCCTGCATTACTACTCCATATTTTTTCTTGAGTTCGGTTCTCGTGTCATAATCGGCTTTCAAAATAGTGACATCAGACGGGATTTGGCCAATATTTGATTGAAAATCTTCCGAGGCAGCCTTACAAGTTGGACACCAACTAGCGTGGAAAAAAATGACTGCTTTTTGATCATCTACCGTAGCGGCCGCTAAAGCTTCAGGTGAGTAAGCTGTATACCAACTAGTTTTTTCTTCCGATTCAGCGGGATTAGTTGCTTGCTGATTAGCAGTATCAGAGATAGTTGTTGGATTGGCTGTTTCTTGATTTACAGTTTGGCTATTAGCCAAAAACGTTTTTCCTACCAAGACAGCCACAACCACTACTATTCCGCCTAGAACTAACATAGTATTTTTGTTCATATGTTCACTCCCTTATTAAG
>JACQMD010000131.1 GCA_016203755.1 Candidatus Roizmanbacteria bacterium | reverse complement strand
GGCCAAGGGCCAGCAGCTACAGCAGGTGACAATAATTCACAATATCTGTTTGAGACTCTAGGAATAAACAATTTTTCTCTGTTCTTTGTGCACACCGTCACAAAATACCAATACGAAGCAGTGTAATCAAAACCAAGAAGACGGGTGTGTTTGCGAAAATGCTCTATCACGAAGCCGGTGCTACTCCGTAAATGATGATTTTGGTTCCCGGATTTTCAGCCGTCGAATTAATACTGCTTTTTCCCTGAAGATCCGGGTTTGCCCAATAGTAGATCTGCTCAACTTCTTCTGTCTTCATATTCACGCATCCGTGTGACATCGGATGGCCAAAGTTATTGTGCCAGTAGGTACCATGGAGACCATACCCCTTCCATTTGGGTACTTCTGCATTGTAGAAAAACATGACAAACGGTACGTTGGGAAGATAATAATACGTATGCAGCTCCTTCGATCCGCCGGACATTTTGGTTGAGCGAATTTTGGTCCAAATTTCAAAGACACCAATCGGCGTCTTCCCCCATTTCCCGGTTGAAACGAGAAAATTGTAAATGAGTTTATCCCCTTCAAATGCGTAAAGTCGCTGGTTGGCAAGATCAACCTCAATCCGTTTCCCGCCGCTGGTTTCCCCCAGAATTGTATCGGGAACCGTGATGGGTTTACGCGCAAGGATACGGTGTAAATCTGGAGGAATCGTGAGTGGTTTGCTGTCGTAAATGGCAATTCGCTCATTGGGATTATACTCTTCTGCAATCGTTGCGGGATTAATGGTTCCCTGCGGAGAGAATCGAACGAGAATCTGGTTGCGGACGAGCAACAAGACAATGGTTGCAAGAAAGAAAAAAACCGCGCCAACTAAGTAGCGAATATTCTTCATGGACAGTATAGTTTTGATAATACAGAATAGTTTTGCTTATTGCAATAGACGTATTTATGGCAGTTGAACATGCGCGATCCAGAATGCAGGCATAATAGACTGCGTAACCGGAGATGATACTTCACGAAAATGTCGATTAAGTTTCTCAAGATCAGAATACGGTCGAATAGTTAAAAGTCCTCCATCAATGATGCTTATCCCATCATGTCGAACTACACCTGGACTCGTGAAAAAAGAAACATTTCCATTATCCCGCTGATACTCTCGTTTAATCAGCGGGTATTGCCAGTACCATTCAATATCCGCATCATCTCCAAATCCCTTTCTCATATCTTGTTCCATTATTGATCGGTCAAAACCTTCCTCTTTAAATTCTATTGAGCGTCCTGGAGAAGAGGCATTAACTACTTCTCGGTCCGCAAAATTTATAAGGGCATTTCCTCTCTTCCGTAGAACTCTACCCATCTCCTTAAAAAGTTCTACTGGAGTCCCTTCTTTCAAACCAACCAATACCTCAATTGCGCTTGCTGAATCCAACGATTTATCAGGAAAAGCAAGTTCTGTACCATTCATGACGGCAAAATCAACATCTGCTAGATACGTTCTTTGCCGGAGAAGTCTTGCAAGTCTTCCTGGTTGCATCTTTTTACGAACTTCCTCAATATACTCCTTGTCAAGATCTATTGCGTATATATGTGCTACTTCAGGCAAACGGGCAAATTGTCCGATAAACGGTTCTTTATACACACCAATATCAAGATGGACAATCTGACGTCCCAATCGGAGCGCAAGCTGACGCAATTTTTCAGCGGCGAAGGGATATACCACATTACTCAACCGGTACCCAATCAACGTATCTGATTCAATACCATCCTCTCCTGATAAAAACTCTTTGATATAAATATCTTCTGCGGTTTCGCTACCATCTACTATCTCATCCGAGAAAGACGCTACAGATTCTGTACGTATCGACATAGATCGGCGCTAGTATATCAGAAATATGGAGTAGGAAGAATAGTGGTTCCTATCCCGACTTGGTGACGTGCAAGTTTTCGTGAATAGATTAAGGATTAAATTGAAATGTATTCACGTGCTAATTGTGCCCTTTCAAAGGCTCGTTCTAAACTATCAGCTAGTACCGTAATGTGTCCCATTTTTCGCGCCGGACGCGTGTCATGCTTTCCATAGACATACACGTCGGCGCCTGGAATTTTTAACGCCTCCCGTAATCCATGAAGTTGCGCCGGACCAGTTCTATTTCCTAAAATATTGATCATAACAGCAGCCGGAACCACCATACCTGTTTCCCCAAGAGGAAGTCCGGTCACTGCACGCACATGCTGTTCAAATTGTGAGGTGCTGCAACCTTTGATGGTGTAATGCCCTGAGTTGTGAACGCGTGGGGCTATCTCATTGATAAATACTTTTCCATCTTCCGTCATAAACATTTCTATACCAAACACGCCGGCTCCATTCAAATGTTCCATCGTGACGCGTCCGAGCTCTTCTGCTTGTTGATAGGCCCGGGGATCAATTGGAGCCGGTGCTAACACTGTATGACAAATATTATCTTTGTGAATGGTTTCAACCACAGGATACGTCGCGATATCGCCGCTTTGACTTCTGACCACCATAATGGCGAGTTCTTTTTGATAGCGAAGAAATTGTTCTACATAGAGTGGTTTACACGAAAATTGTTGTAGTGCACTGTCAACATCTTCTGGTTGATTAATGACAATATTCCCCCGCCCGTCATAACCACCAAATCGGGATTTTACAACAAAGGGGTATCCAAATTCTCCAGCCACTTGCAAAATATCGTACTTGTCACTCACTCCAGCAAATAGAGCAGTGGGGATTCCGGCGGCTTGCAGAAATTGTTTTTGCCTCAATTTGTCTTTTATCTTATCTAACGTTTCAGGTGAAGGATTAATACTGACTCCTTCCGCGGCAAGTTCACGGAGCACATCGGTATTAATGTGTTCGATTTCAAAGGTGAGAAAATTTGATTGAGCTGCTAACTGTCGTGTTGCTGCTTCGTCGGTAAGCGGTGCAACGATTTGTTCAGCACCCATTTGTTGTGCAGGACAATTGGGAGTGGGATCAAGCACAGTTACCGAAAATCCCCATCGTTTCGCATCAGTAACCATCATCCGTCCCAGCTGCCCGCCACCAACTATAGCGACTCTGTCTCCTGTTCTAAAATTTTCAGTCATGAGAAAGCAGAAACAAATGCAGGTAATTTCCGTAATCACGAGAATCAAACGTATTGATTGCTCCTGTTGTTTTTCCGGTAATGACAATTGCCCCAGAACAGACTTCAAAGGTGCTATAAAAAGAATGAGTAAGATACCCATGAAGCGATGAAGGTCGGGCGATGGACTTTCCTACTTCCCGATTCCAGAATGTCCTTCCTTTCTCCCAACCGGTATCGGGAATAAGATATACTGCGGCTAAACCATCGGCATCCTCCGGAATTACGCAGGGCATTTTTTCCTGAGAAATAACATCATGAGCAATAGCCCAATCCATCACATGAAGCCATGAATTTTTTGTACCGTCGTACGGATATGCTTCTCCTCCAATTTCTAGTTTGTCGGGAATCGCATATCTCTGTCGAAATTTTTTTACTTCCTGCTCTGTTACTCCACGAATACGCTGTTGAGATAATATCTCAGTATCAAATCCTGCATCCTGCAAGACATTTGTTAAATCCTCTGTGGAATGATATTTCCACTTATCCGGAGGCCGATACTCACTCCAATGTTGCAGTAATTGTTTGTTCCCGACGATAATTTCTTCGCGTGATGTTTCCTCCGGCGGATACGTAATTCCTTTCACACCACCGCTGAACCATTGACGAAGAGTATCAATTTTATGCATATCTATGAGGGTAAAGATCGAGTGGGTCGTGATGGGATCGAACCATCGACCTCGTTCTTATCAGGAACGCGCTCTACCACTGAGCCAACGACCCGTTTTTTCCACCAATGATAGAGCTTATTGTACCAAAGAAGGTAATAAGGAGCAAATAACAAAGTGGATACCACAATCCATCCACAAATTCAGACTAGAAGCTTCTTCACTATCTGATAAGACTCAATCGTTACCGCGGTATTTTCAAATCCCAATTCTAGTGTTAGATAATAGTGATAGTTACTCTTCTTCAGAATCGAGAGAAATTTTGGCAGATCGAGATCGCCTTTCCCAAACGGTAGATGATCTTTCCCTTTTTTAAAATCATGGAGGTGAATATTTCGTATGGAACCGCCATATTTCTGAAGAAATGAATAAACATCAAACCCCTGCCTTCCCCAATGCCCGACATCAAAGGTGAGCGGAGCGTGAGTTGTATTGAGAATATAATCCAGCTGTATATCATTATAGGGGTATGACTCACTCCAGAATGTGCTACTTTCAGGAAGATTCTCAAACGTGATGGTAAGAAATTTCTTTCTCAGTTTGATAAATTCATCAAGTATAGCTGATTCATAAAACGATCCAATTTTACCTATATGTGTGGTGATAACGTTTGGATGGAAATGTTTAACGAGTGGAGTTAGTACTTCACTTAAATAAGTGTATGAAGCTTCACGAATATGTTGACTGGGAGCAACTAGATTTGCCTGGGCAAAGGGTGCATGAAGAATAAGTTCCTTTCTTTCAAAATAGTCTTTTAGCTCCTGAATCGTATAGGCATCCTGATTTTCTGGCAGTATCTCGAAGTGATCAAAGTCTTGATTTAACAGCGGTTGATAAATGCTCTTCCAGTCGCTCTTAAAGATGGTAACAACAGCACCGATCTTCATGATAATGAGTGAGGCACGGAGCGGAATCGAACCGCTGCATAGGAGTTTTGCAGACTCCCGCCTTTCCTCTTGGCTACCGTGCCCTATCTTTTAAACTAAACTTAATTTGCTCTCTCAAATCTTTCTTTGCCTTATGTTGTTTTAATTGTTTTTCTCTTCTGGTTGCATCTGCCTTACTTTTATACGCCTCATAATATACG
>JACQMD010000130.1 GCA_016203755.1 Candidatus Roizmanbacteria bacterium | reverse complement strand
GTTTATTCAGTGAATTGGAAGGTGGAGAGGATTTGATTAATAATGTTCTCGTAATTTACTAACTTTTCTTCGGTTGTAAAAACACTACTTCTTATAAGATACATTTTGTTCTTGTAAGGTATAAATATAGTATTACTTTTACCATTAAAGAAAGTGGTAACTTTTAATGCTTCTATTCCACCTACTATAATAGTCTTTGTCGTGCTTGTGGTCTCATCAACTACAGGGGTTCCATTTAATGATAGTGTTAGAGTTTTCTTAGCCCACTCATTAGGTGATAAATTTTCAGGATTATCTTTTGGTATTACTAAGTTAACAGCTATTCCATACGCGAATCCTCCATGAGGAGGCTGATTAGGTTCAGAATAACGCAGGGCGATCTCTTCATCAGGTTGTAAACCATACTGTAATGAACCCTCTTTCCAATTACCTGTTTTTACCTCCCACTCCTTGGGGTATTGGAGAGAATAACCATACTTACTTGTATACGTCTTCCATCCAGTCATATCTACCTCTCCCTCCTCCACAAACCTGAACGTGGAGAGGATTTGGCTAAAAGTATCTTCGTATTGTTCTTCTCTTAATTCAAGATAATAAAAAGCTCCATTGTCTCTACTCACTACTACCTTGTCCAAAAAATAAGGAGGGAAATAAGTATTAGTATCACCTACAAATCTTTTTGTGCATCTTTTTGCATTATCACCAGCTACCTGTATGTCGGACTCAACGGCCTGCCAGTTCTCATCAGTTTGACATTCAAATGCTTGCCCTTCGGTAATAATGATTGGATAAACATAGCCTCCTACTCCACATCCAAATGTAGAATTTTTAATGGCAAAAACAATATAGTCTTCTCCTTCCTGCAACGGAGTTCTTTCGGAACAGCCGAATACCTTTAAACTTTCAGTAGGTTTGTATTGAAAGGAGTATCGATGCTTGGTATTTGTAAATGTCGTCCATTCAGTCGTTGTATCTGGTTTAGGATATTGAACAGGTAATTGAGTAATTGCTACATCAACAACCTCCTGATTCACCTGATACCCAAGATACGCAGAAGCGCCGATGACGGCGATGAGGAGAAATCCAATAACGAGCAGGATAATTTTGAGGAGTTTGTGGTTGGAAGAGGGTTTGGGAGATTGGGGTAATTGGGGAGGGGTTGATGGTTGAGTGGATTGTTGTTTCATGGTTATTTTGAGTATATTATTCAGATAAGCGAAAAGTCAATGATTGTTATATATCGAAAAATCGATATTTCGATATATTTAGATTCAAAATTGAAAGAAAATATTCATTTACTGTATTAATTTCCCCAGCTCGCCATTCACAATTCTATCCAAATTATACAAAGACTTGCCTCGCCGGTGGTCGGTGACGCGATTTTGGGGGAAATTGTACGTCCGAATTTTCTCCGCCCGCATGCCGCGGCCGATTGCCGAGCGATAGCCCGCTTCTTTTTGTTCGCGCTCTTCTTCCTGACGCTCCCAGAGTTTCGTTCGAAGCAGTGACAAAGCATTTTGCCTGTTTTGAAACTGGTCGCGTTCTGTTTGAGCGGTGACTACAATGCCGGTGGGCTTATGGGTCAGCCGGACTGCTGATGAAACTTTATTCACATTTTGCCCGCCGTGACCGCCTGCACGGTAAAATTGCCATTCAAGATCTCCTGGATTGACGCGTATTTCAGTTTCGGGGATTTCAGGTACCACCGCAACAGTTGCCGTTGAGGTATGAATCCGTCCCCGTTTTTCTGTTGCCGGTATGCGCTGTACACGGTGTACACCTGTTTCGTTTTTGAGTTTTTGATAGACTCCTTCTCCTCGTATCTGAAGGACACTTTCATCCAGAAGGAGTGTTTTCCACCCTTGCATCTGGGCAAATCGCATGTACATGCGCATAAGATCAGACGCCCAAATACGGGCTTCATCTCCACCAGCTGCGCCACGAATTTCGAGTATAGCGACGTTAGTATTCATAAGCGATCCGAATGATCCGAATTTTCATCCGAATTATCCGAATACTTGCTAAGAAAAATTATTAGGATCATTCGGATGCCCGCCTTGCCGTCGAGGCAGGTATTCGGATTAAATTAGGATCGCCTGGGCTAACGGCCCAACAGCATTTCCCGGAGGGTTTTCGGAGCGTTTTCTTGCCGTTTAGTTTCCTCTTGTTTTTTTACGCGTTTCTCTTTGAGTATTGTCTGCATTTTTTGTGCGTGTTTTTGCTTTTCCTGGAAGCGCTCAACTCGTCCCTTCGTATCGACAAATTTCATTTGTCCCGTATAAAACGGATGACACTGTGAACAGAGTTCCACACGGATTTTTTCCAAGGTGGAACCTATGGTAAATGTATTACCACACGCGCAGGTAACGTTTGCAGAATCATAGAATACCGGATGAGTTTTGCTTTTCATAAAAATAAAGATCCTAAGAACCAAAGATCTCCTGCGGAGCCGGATCCCGCTCCGCGGGACAAAGAT
>JACQMD010000123.1 GCA_016203755.1 Candidatus Roizmanbacteria bacterium | reverse complement strand
TATTTTCTCTATTATGAAGATGTTGATTTTTGTATGCGGGTCAGCCGGTCCGGGTACGGAGTGTATATCCAGCCGGAAGCGGTCATGTGGCACAAAAATGCACAAAGTACTGATTTTTCGGGTTCTGCCATTCATGTGTATTATCAGACCCGTAACCGGTTGCTATTTGGTATGCGTTACAGCCCGTTTCGAACAAAAGTTGCGCTTATTCGTGAAAGCATTCGACAATTATCACAAAATACTGTTATTCGGAAAGCAGTTATTGACTTTTATACCCATCGTTGGGGTAAACAATTACCATGAATCTTTCCGCACTTGTTATTACAAAAAACGAAGCAACACACATTGGTACTTGTCTTGAGTCAATTCAGTTTGCTGATGAAATTGTGGTTGTTGATAGTGGATCAACTGACAAAACAACAACGATTGCAGAAAAGCTCGGAGCGCGAGTCATGGTGCATCCATTTGAGGATTTTGCCAAACAGCGAGAATTCACAGCATCACAGGCTCACGGTCGATGGATTCTATTTATAGATGCTGATGAGGTGGTTACGAAAGAACTTAAGGAAGAGATTCTTGAAACGATTCAATCGGCTGATACGTCCCATGTTGGTTTTAGGATTCCCCGCAGCAATTATTACTTTGGAAAAATACCGTGGCCGGCAAAAGAGAAACAACCCCGTTTATTTCTTCGTACTGCTCTCACGGGATGGCACGGGGCGGTGCATGAAACTCCGGTAGTCAAAGGAACCATCGGGGATTTACAATCATTTCTGGTACATTACACGCATGATGATTTGACTTCGATGACTGCCAAGACCAATCAATGGTCGCTCATTGAATCAGCGTTATTGTATAAAACACATCATCCATCAATGCAATGGTGGCGATTTTTGCGTATCATGCTCACAAAATTTGTTGATTCATATGTGCGGCAGTCGGGTTGGAGGGCAGGTACAGCGGGTTTGATCGAAAGTATATACCAGGGATTTAGTTATTTTATCGTCTATGCGAAACTATGGGAGAAACAGCTACATCACCCAGACAAACGGTAAATAATAGTCAAAGATTGAGAAAAAAGCCTATTTTATTACTGAATTGGTGGCCTGTTCTTGTGGTTATCATTGTTTGGCTGATTTTCAGTCATCCTTACTGGATCAAAGGATTGGTTCCTTTTCCTTCACGTTACTTAGTAACTTTTTTTCCGCCGTGGATTAACTATTACGGTATGTCGGTGAAAAACGCTGCAATGCCGGATGTAGTTTCACAGCTTTATCCTTGGAAACATATCACGATCGAAAGTTATCGAGCGGGTCAGTTGCCCGGTTGGAATCCCTATCAATTTGCAGGGACTCCTCATCTGGGTAACTATCAGTCGGCCGTTTTTTCTCCGATGAATATAGTTTTCTTCATTCTTCCCGCTGTTACTGCGTGGAGTATCGTAATCCTGCTGCAACCACTGCTTGCTGGTATTTTTATGTATTTGTATATGCGATCAATCGACGTTGGGCGAATTGGATCTATCATAGGGAGTATTGCATTCGCGTTTTGTGGATATATGGTTGTTTGGATGGCGTATGGCACGCTGGGATATGCGTTGTTATGTTTGCCATTGTTGTTGTATGCGATAGAATCGTATCTCCATACTCTTAAGAAACGTTATCTGGTTCTGATTGTTATTTCTCTAGCATTTTCTTTGTATTCGGGTCATTTTCAAACATCATTCTATATCATTGTAACCGCGTTGTTGTACATTGGGTATCGGATCATTCAAGAGAGAAAAAGACAACTATTCAAGTCACTACTGATCTCGTTCAGTGTCGGTATTATTCTTGCCTCTCCACAACTAATTCCAACAATCTCTCTCTATCAACAATCAACTCGCAGCAGTAGTTTTGAATCCGGTAAGTCATTACCATTACAATATCTAATAACTACCATCGCTCCTGATTTTTTCGGCAATCCCGTGACTCGCAATGACTGGATAGGGTATTATGCAGAAAGAATATCCTACGCCGGTGTTATTCCTTTGATACTTGCATTTTTTTCACTGATTGTAGTGCGAAAACATCCCGCTCAACGATTTTTTGTTGTATTGGCTTTTGTTTCATTTCTTATTGCGTACAACAAACACATTGGTTTCTGGCTATCAAGAGCTCATATTCCGGTTCTTTCTACGACAAACAATTCCAGGATTCTATCACTAGTGAGTTTTTCAATTGCAGCTCTATCGGGAATCGCGTATGAACAACTGCGGCAAAAAGGCAATCTCATTTTGGGAACATTTATTCGAATGAGTATAGGTATCATTGCTTTCATAACCGTTTTATGGATAATGCTTATTACTCATTTATTCCCATGGCCTCAAGAAACAACAATAGAATCGATCACCATAGCAATCCGGAATAGTATTTTCCCAACTATCCTGATCGTAGTGGGAATTATTGGAGTATTCAGTTTGCAACAACAAAATCGGATCATACGCACAGGAACAACTATTGTGCTTATTTGTCTTGTTATGACCGAAATGCTGCGGTTTTCCATGAAGTGGATGCCGTTTGATGAAAAGCACTATATGTATCCCACTCTACAAGTTTTGAGTTTCTTACAAACACATGTAGGGGTATATCGCGTGTATGGCAATTTTGGTAACGAGGGGCAAAGCATGTTCGAGTTATATGGTATCGAAGGATATGATCCGCTCTATATAAAAAGATACGGAGAGTTCATTCAGTCTGTACAGACAGGCAGGAGGGAAGAACCATACCGATCGGGCGTCGTATTTCCTAAGCAGGGCCGTTATGCGAAACGGGCGCTTGATCTTCTCGGTGTTCGCTATCTTCTTCACTCAGTGCAAGACAAACACAATACATGGGTTTTTCCGTTTTGGAAGTACCCGGCAAGTTTTAGTGAGCCAATTTTTAGTGACGGTGTATATGAGGTATATGAAAATCGTGGCGTCTTACCAAGAGCGTATCTGGTGGATTCCTATATGGTTATCAAAAATGACCAGGCCCTGCTAGACCGGTTATTTGCTCCTGAAACAGATCTACGAACTCAAGTAATGCTTGAAGAATATCCTGAGGCCGAATTAGATTTATGTGCAGAAAGAATAAAACCATCAGAAACTGTATCCATTGATAACTATTCAGCAAACAGCATACAGATAGTCGTGCATAGTAGCTGTGAGGCATTCCTGTTTTTATCAGATGTCTATTATCCCGGATGGAGTGTTTATGTCAATGACCAAAAGAAGACGATACAGCGGGCAAATTACGCATTTCGTGCCGTTGTCGTACCACAAGGAGATTCAGTCGTACGATTTGTTTATGAAAATTGGTATCGTTAGTCCTTATTTAAATACATTGGGTGGAGGAGAGCGCTATATGCTCGAAATCGCGTCACACTTGAGTACGGTGCATAATGTGTCATTGTTTTGGGACGAAAAAGATATAAAGGAAAAAGCTCAACAGATTTTATCAATTAACATACACCGAGTAACATTAGTACCCAATATTTTTTCCCGTACACATTCATTATACAAAAAAATAAGTATAAGCAGAAAATACGATCTACTCATATTCTTAAGTGACGGGAGCATTCCACTTTCTCTTGCCCGATATAACCTTCTTCATTTCCAGCAGCCTTTCAGGGGGATTGGGGGAACTAGTGTTTTAAACGTTGTAAAATTGTCACGATATCAGCGTATTGTCTGTAATTCAGAATTCACCAAACGATTTATTGATCAGGAATTTACTTGTTCTTCCGATGTGCTCTATCCACCAGTTTCTGTTGAGAAATTCCATGAAGGGAATAAGCAACAAGTTATTCTTTCAGTCGGACGTTTTCACCCCTTTAAAAAACACCATGAAATGATTCGAATATTTAATAAAGCATCTAAGCAATTGAATGGTTGGCAACTTCATCTGGCTGGTGGATTGTTAAAGCAGGATGATAATTATTTCAGTGAATTACAGCATTTAACGAGATCATCCTCAGTCAGGCTTCTGCCCAATATCTCATTTAGTACGTTACAGAAAGAATACGCCAGCGCGATGTTCTATTGGCATGCTGCCGGTTTTGGCGAAGGGGAAAACGAGCATCCAGAACGCATGGAACATTTTGGCATAGCACCGGTTGAGGCTATGGCAGCAGGTTGTATTCCGCTACTTTTCAATGGAGGAGGTTTACGGGAGATTATTCAGTCCGGAAAGCAAGGGTACCTATGGAATGATGAAGATGAGTGTCTAGAACAGATGATGCAGTTGATAGCCAATAAGAACTTGCGAGAAACAATAAAAGCTTCTGCTATTGAAAAAAGTAAACAATTTGCACAACAGGAGTTTTATACAAAACTTGATCATATTATTCAACAGATTATCAGTGGAAAAGTACATCGATGAGCAGATGAAAAATTTATTCGTTTTCTTTTTCTTTTTTTTAGTAGTCGTTTTCTTTTTCTGGAAAACAGTAGCGCATGGTTTGCTCCCTATTCCATCAGACACCATCATTGGTCTCTACCACCCATATCGTGATCTTTACGCATTGGAATATCCCAATGGCATTCCCTACAAAAACTTTCTCATTACTGATCCCGTGAGACAACAGTATCCATGGAGAAAATTAGCAATTGATGAGCTTAAAGCAGGGAACGTACCATTGTGGAATCCGTACGCATTTTCTGGCTACCCGCTTCTTGCAAATCTCCAATCAGCTGCGTTTTATCCGCTTAATTTTGTATTCTTTTTATTCCCATTTCGGGTTTCATGGACTGTGCTTATCATCCTTCAACCATTACTTTCAGCAATCGGTATGTATCTGTTTTTGCGAAAACGTGGGTTGTTGCGTGAGGCGGGAATACTCGGCAGTATTTCCTATGCATTTTCTGGATTTTCTATCGCGTGGCTTGAGTGGAATACCATTGGACATATCCTAATATGGCTCCCTGTTGTTCTCTATTTGACAGATTTTCTTATTGATGAGTTGACACAAAAAGTGCTGCGAAAAAAACCGCTTGTATTGCTATTCATACTGTTGATATTTGCAGAAAGTTCATATTGGTTTGCAGGTCACTTGCAGGTTGCGTTTTATGTCTGGGCTGTTACTACTGTTTATTTAATCTGGAGAATACTGTGTGAAATGAAGAAGCGATCAATTGCATTTCGAAAATTATTCACTCGATCATGCATCTATTTTTCAGCGGTGACCATTTCTGTTGTCATTCTCACATTCCCGCAATGGTATTCGCTGTTTCAGTTTATTTCCCATTCCTCCCGGTCTCTTGATCAGGCGAACTGGCAGGCACCAGGATGGTTTATTCCTCTTCAGCACCTTGTGCAATTTGTCTCTCCTGACTTTTTCGGCAATCCGGCAACATTAAATTATTGGGGAGTGTGGAATTATGCAGAATTTATTGGTTATATTGGCATTGTACCATTAATGTTTGCAATTTTATCTATTTTTGCCGTAAAGAATGGTTTTGTTCGATTGTTAACCGGACTCCTCGTGATTGCACTGTTGTTCGCAACCGATAATCCCATTGCCCGTCTTCCGTTTCAATTGCAAATTCCGCTTCTTTCAACAACCCAGCCTACCCGGTTATTGGTAATAGTTGATTTCGCGCTTGCCGTTCTTGCCGCATATGGATTTGACGCATATATTAGGAGAAAATTGTCGAATCGTTCGGTATTTTTGACTATCGGAGTCGTCGCCGGCATTTATGGACTCCTTTGGGGAATTGTACAGTTTCTGATTAAGAATAACGAAAATATGCTTGTTGCAAAGCGTAATCTCGTTCTACCCACGAGTGTATTTGTTGTGTTTGTAATCCTTTTTCTCCTGAGATTTCTCTTGGGCAGGCTCACATTAAGCGGAATTAAAATGAGAATTACTCTACCGGGTTTATTTATCGTACTTACTATCATCGATCTGTTTCGATTCGGATGGAAATTTACTCCCTTTACACCGCCAGAATACCTCTTTCCGCAAACTCTGATGATTTCATACCTCCAGCAACAGAAAGGACCATTTCGTATTATGACTACAGACAGTCGAATACTTCCACCGAATTTTTCACTCATGTATGGAATTCAAAGTGTTGAGGGCTATGATCCGCTCTACCTTTCTTCGTATGCCGATGTAGCCCGCGTATGGACCGGGACGAAAACGGGTGATTTTAACCGTATGATTACGCCTCATAATCCATATCACCCTATTGCCAATCTTTTGAATGTTCGCTATATACTGAGCTTTGATGATCTTGCTTCACCTAGGTATACTCTTGTTTTTCAGGAAGGACAGACAAAACTCTATGAGAATCACGATGCATTCCCCCGCGCGTTTTTTGTCGAGGAGATAAGAAAAGTCACTCGTGAGAGTATGCAGGAAACGTTAACCGATGAATCAGTTAATCTTAGGAATACAGCTTTTGTTGCTGATGAGGTTGATGTTCCAGCTGGAGTGCTTTCAAAAGATGAAACTGTTACTATTGCGCATTACAGTTCGAATAGCGTTGATCTGTCTGCACATGCAAATCAGCCACGGATGCTTATCGTATCAGACGCATATTATCCAAACTGGAGAGTAACCATTGATGGTTCCCCAGCAAAAATCTATTTGGTAGATTATGCCTTGCGGGGAGTGGTTGTTCCTGAAGGCACTCATACGATACAATTTACCAGTCATCTCTTATGACAATTTCAATTGTTATTACAAATTATAATGGATTGCAACTATTACAACAGAATCTCCCGCGGGTATTGAAAGAATGCCAAAAAGCCGGTGATCTCTGCAAAGAAATTATTATTGTTGATGATGCTTCAACGGATGGAAGTAGCAGCTGGCTGTCACATTTTGCAAAGCGTCATCGAGGGGCACCGGCAATTTCCATTCTTGAGCAGAAAAAGAATCAGGGTTTTGCTGCGGCAATAAATTACGGGGTGACACATGCGACGGGAGATGTCGTATTACTATTAAATAGCGATGTGTATCCCAATAGCGGATTTATCAAAGCAGCTCTCCCGCATTTTACGAATCAAGCAATTTTTGCGGTGGGGTGTATGGATAAAAGTGTAGAAAAAACAGGAGTGGTGTTGCGCGGGAGAGGCGAGATGTATTGGAAAGAAGGAATGGTTTTGCATCGAAGAGGTGAAGTGGATAATACTTCCACCGATTGGGTTTCCGGAGGAAGTGGATTTTTCAGAAGAGACCTTTTTTTGAAACTTGGCGGATTTGATACACTGTTTTCTCCTTATTATTGGGAAGACATTGATCTTTCGTATCGGGCACGGAAGGCCGGGTATACGCTGGTTTTTGAACAAAACAGTGTTGTAGTGCATGAGCATGAAAAAGGGTCAATTAAACAGGTTGCTGATGAGTCTCAGATTCGTATTGTTTCCTATCGTAACCAGCTGCTCTTTCTTTGGAAGAATGTAACTGATAAAAAACTGCTCATAGCGCACATCGTTTGGTTACCCATCCATATTGTTCGATCTGTAACAGGAGGAGATTGGGCATTTATTTCAGGATTTATTCAAGCAATCTTCTTGTATGGGCAGGTGCAGAAAAAGCGCGAACAGAATCGGTCGTTGTTTACCGTACCGGATCGGGAACTTCTGGAGGTGTAAACACCGTAAATCCGAGTCGTTTTGCGTCATTCCACTGCGTATGAGTGATTGTTTCCAGTTTCTTTCTTTGGATAAACAGACATGTTGGTTTGTCGTTCATTGCAAGTTGCACATATGAAGCCACATTTTGTGCCGGTATGTTGTTGGAAGAAAAATGAGGCGGACAATAATAAAAATCCGGGGGATTTTGCATAAACATGCGCTCGCGTGCATCAGTATATCGTTGAGTTGATGCGATAATGGGAGTAAAAAGCCCGTACTGGTATGAGGAGTCAAGACCTGCAACCCAATAGATAACATCATCCCATTGTTCAAGGAAAAGTTTATCCGAGGGTGTTGAAAGAGTTTTTATAGCCTCGCCAAAGAGCGAATATTGTGCATATCCCACATGAAATTCTTGAGCAGAATCTATCGATTCGTGTAAAAAAGAAGAGGGTGAGAAAACGGCGTAGGATGTCACGAGTAATAGTATTACTCCGCCGGCAATGCCCATTACGCGGCGCGATCGTTGCTGCAAATATCGGAAAATAAATAAACATACAAAACTAATAAACATTGCATACCAGGGAAGCAGGTGAAACGCTTCATAAAACATCATGCCCGGAGGCACGACGCGAATAGCGGCGCTTGCTAACAACAACAGAATACCTACGGCCATTCCAAATTTCCTGTCTCTGAGAAGAGTACCCGTAACGATCAGAAAAACACTACTGATTCCGATAAGAATATAGCGGATAAACGTCCATTTTCCTTGCCAGAAAATGATGAGCGGATAGAGAAATATGCTAATAAACCCCGCACCCGCGAGATTATTTGAGGACACCTCTCCTTTCAATACGGTGGTTGCGTTGACCGTGCCCACCGTAAAAAGATAATCCGGTATAGGTACGGAAAGGAGCGTTACCGCAGAAAAGATAAGAAACACAACAGCCGGCTCAATTCGAAAAGGAATCTTACTGCGTACTCCAAAGAGAAACAGAAAGAACAGTATTCCCAGCGGTATATAGGGTTCTCTTGAAAAGATAATGAACCAGCAGAAGATTGCACCAACGAGCTGATCTAATCTTGTCAGTGTATTACCATGCCACTTCAGAAGGAGTAAACCGAACAGGTATGCTGACAGATACGCAATGAGAGCTTCAGGTAAAAACCGGTCTCCCAAGAAATAAAACTTGGTCGGCTCATAGAGCAGGATAAAAGCTGCTCCACCCCAACGGAAGCGAAGGAGAATCATAATATCCAGGAGTAATGCAGTTCCCATCATAAACAGGCGATGAGAGAGAATGAGTTGATAGAGGGTTTGTGGTTGCAATATCTTTTGAATAACAAAACTACTATACGGCATGAGCATCTGGTGGTTGTAGAATATTTCGGAATATAACATTCTTCCTTTGGTCATGAAATAGGCAGAAGTTATGGTATGACAATCATCAAAACAGCCAAATGCGCCAATTCGCAGATAGTACGAATAAAAAACTCGTATGACAAATAAGATCACCGCAATACTCATGAAGTGAAATACATACCGGTGCAGCCAGTTTTGTCTATTTTTTTTTGAAGTGGTTGACGGTCTATTAATCATAGATTAGTCGAAAAAGCCGGATATACGAGTTGCCTCTTCCTTTCTGGTATTGCTGTACAAGTTGCATATTCCATGGAGGGATTTCCTGTGTTTGATTTATGAGAAGATAGACCGGCATTTCTTGTGGTGTTTGATATTCTGCAGGCGGCTCAGTGTTAACCGGCCAGAGAGGATGAATACGGACATTTTTATTCTTCCCAAGATATATCTCCAGAGTTGTTGTCGGAAGACTTCCGTAGATCCCTTCTGAAAGTACGGTGAGTTTATTATGTTCGGATTCTTTCTCAAGATATGAAACGATGTGGGTAAGACCCCATCCAGAGGGCCAACCATCGCTATATTGCGTGCGATCTTTTTCAGGCAACGGCGCGCGGGTTATATCGGTAATGATAAAAAAATCAGCATACAGCCAATATCCCAGAAAAAAAACGGCGATGAGAGCAGTTTGTATATATTGTTTTCTGTTGAGAAATCTTCCGCAGAGTATATAAAAGGAATATGCAGTAAGAGGAAGAAGCACAATGGATAGAAAAAGCAGATACCGGGGATACAGCATCTTGCCTACATACGTCAGGGTAAGAAAGGGTACAGTAAACCAGAGGAATACCAGAATTTTTTCTCGGATTTTATACTGGCCGATGAAAAAGGAAGACGCAACGAGTGCTAGTAGTGGAACACCCATATACTGTATAAGCCAGGAGAATAATAGGGGGAGATTTGCGTTTCCGTTTGCAGTAAGCTGTTTTATGGTAAGTTCAGAAATTGCATACGTAAATATCGAATTTTTTTCAGCTATTTTGGGGAATAACGGGCTTAATTTGAGTATGCCATAATGCGCATACGCCATAATGACTGAGATAGCAAGTAATGCCAACCATCGAGTTACTGTTGATATTTTTTTGCTATGAGACAGGAGAAGCAGCGTCGTTGGCAACAGGTACAGACTAAGGAATCCTGTTGTTTTGGTAAGCACAACTCCGGCGAGTGTAAAACCCAGGAGAAGCGCATCAACCAGCTTCAGGTTTCGTGCAAGACG
>JACQMD010000122.1 GCA_016203755.1 Candidatus Roizmanbacteria bacterium | reverse complement strand
AGCGTAATGTGGAGCTTGCGATTCGCAACCGTACGCTTTCGGTATTGCAGAAACTATATGACATTATCAATACCTCTCTTGGTGTTGCACCAACTGCACAAAAACTCATTGATGAGATTGTAAGGGAATTAAAATTTCAGAAAGGGTTTATAGCCCTCATTGACCGGAGCCGAAAACAGCTCAAAACAATCGCAGCGACGTCTTTTGCTGAAGAGCAAAAGCTGCTCGATAATTATAATCATCCGTTTCGTCAATTGAACGTTTCACTAACAGAAGCGAATAACCATTGTGTTACCGTGATCAAGAACAATCAAACTCATTTAACGAACTTTCTTCAGGACGTGTTATATCCATTTGTTGATGAGCGTCAGGCAATAGAAATTCAGGAGAAGCTTCATATTCAAACCTCGATTCTCTATCCAATATCATTTGGAGGAGTGGCATTTGGCGTGATGATGCTGGGAATGGATAAACATGTTGGAGAACTGTCCCGTGCTGAGCGAGAAACATTACGAGAGCTGATTGAGGTGGTATCAATCGCCATTGAGCGTGTGCAACTCTTTGAGGATTTACAAATGGCTAATGAGCGACTTAAAGGACTCGATAAGCTGAAAGATGAATTTGTCTATATTGCATCTCATGAACTTCGTACTCCCATGACGGCAATTAAAAACTATTTGTGGCTTGCGATAAACAGACACGGAAAAGATTTGAACGATACCCTTAAAAAGGATCTGAATCGTGCCTATATCTCGACAGAGCGGCTTATTACACTAATCTCCGATATGTTGACCGTTTCACGGATTGAAGGAAATAGGCTCGTGTTTACCCAGGAAGTGACCAACCTTTTTCCGTTATGGAAACAAGTAGAAGATGAACTGAAAATTCTTGCGCAAAATAAAAAGATAACGTTTATTCTTACTCCCACACAAGAGGAGTTTCCCGTTAGAGTTGATAAGACGAGAATTATGGAAGTGTTACACAATCTGGTTGGAAACGCGCTCAAGTTTACGCCCTCCGGCGGGACGGTGACGGTTACGCTGCAAAAAAAAGGCGGTATGGTAGAAACAAGCGTTTCCGATACCGGACCGGGGATTCAGGCGGGAGATATGCCGCGACTCTTTCAGAAATTTGGCAGACTGGACCATTCGTATAAAACCGTTGCGGAGACGGGGGGAACCGGTCTGGGACTCTATATAGCAAAACAACTGGTGGAAATTCACGGCGGGAAAATTTGGGTTGCATCCGAAGAAGGGCAGGGGAGCACCTTTACATTTTCATTGCCATTACAACAAAAAGGAGAACAAATCAAACATTTTGAAACATCATCAATAACGCCAGAAACTTCGCAAATACCTCCACCACCCCCTTCCCCGGCTGTGGTACAATAGGCGCGGAGTGTGTTATGACGCGAACCGCAGAATTTCCTCAATCACAATATCCTTCGTTTGGTTCATTAAATCTTACTATCAATCAGAGTGAACGGCTCGCTGAGGAATGGAAACGACGGGGACTTCGTATCGTTACCGAGCCAGACCGGACGCCGATGCGCGTGAGAGAATTAGTAAAAGGTGCGGAAGCCTTCGTTGTAGCACGGGTGTATGCAGAAGAATTGGCATTGCCCGATGATTCCTGGGGTATTGAATTAGGTGGCGGTCGGGGATTTGGCGCAGCAGGCGTGGCATGTCTTCAGGAACAACTTCAGCGTCGGGCAACTATTTTTGTACTTGATGACGGGTCATCTCAGGAATATTTTACGAAAAATTGGGGTATTGACCATACAATTGCTGAAGTGACCAGTGCGCTTTCGTGCGTACAGCTTATAGGGCTCAGGGGGAAGGCATCAGATTTTACTCGATGGCGAGAAGATACATTAGCAGGTATTCCAAAACCAGCAGGCATTTTTATCTTTGATCCTCCTGATACTGCCTTTACAACTATTAATCGAAGAATAAAACGTAGTCCTATAGAACAGGTACTCGATACAGTGAAGAGATGGGTTAACGTATTACCTACAGGAGGCAAAATAGCAATTGTAGGAAAAGGAACAAGTCTCCTTGAAAGTGCTATAGATTCATACCAGGATGAAGTACATCCATTAGTGAGAATACAGAGAAAAACTCAGGGTAAATATCCGTTTCCGGAAGATCAGCATAGCATGGCTATTTTGCGATACTTGTTTGATCAGGCACAAAAGGTTCAACCTGCTGATTTGTCTCCATTATTAGAAGAAGATTTACTCTATCTGGAAGCATTGGAGCAAAAACTGCCAGATCTTGAGCGAGAAGATGTGGCTCACGAGTTGGCATATGCAAGGGAAATAATGCGATCAGTTCTTGCAGGTCGCGCAATAATGGAGAGAGCGTTTACTCAGGAAGAAGAAGAGATTGTTGCAGTAAATTATCCTCGACTAACAATAGTAGAAAAGATCTTGGAGTAATTTATCCTCTTCTGTCTCAAAAAGGGATTGACATTTTTCAGTAATACTGTTACAGTAAAAATATGTTGCTATGGATCAAGTGAAAAAACAACGAATTCTCGTTGTTGAAGACGAAACATTTTTACGCGATTTATACATCGATATTCTCAAAGAAGAAGGATATGAGGTAGACGCTGCAGCTGATGGTGATGAGGGATTTAACAAAATTCACGACGGCGGATACGACCTTGTTCTTCTGGATATTGTTCTTCCCAAACGCGACGGCATACAAATTCTTCGTGATATCAAAACCAACCCGCCCGTAAAGAAAAATGGCGGCGTTCTTATGCTCACTAATCTCGGTCAGGAGGCAGTCGTGTCAGAAGGAGTAGCACTCGGCGTTCGGGGACATATCATTAAAAGCGATTATACTCCTGATCAGCTCATTGTAGAAATCAAGCGGGTACTGGCATCAAACAATGGCTGATATTACGATTAACTCACACGACGTCTTAGGAAAACTCAGTATTATTAAAAATTATCTTGC
Source organism: Candidatus Roizmanbacteria bacterium (assembly GCA_016203755.1). Taxonomy (GTDB): domain Bacteria; phylum Patescibacteriota; class Microgenomatia; family 2-01-FULL-40-14; genus JACQMD01. The sequence goes on along the minus strand of JACQMD010000122.1, from coordinate 1,089 downwards.
GGTGGTGCTTGAGATTGAAGGAGCATCACTCTCTCCCAAACAGCGTAACTATCTCAATTCTGCAATGGTTGCCAATGAATCGCTGATTACCTACATCAAACAACAATCCGGAAATGCTACATCGGAAGACGTAGCTGCCGCACCAACTCCTGCAAAACTTCGTTGACTTTTCCCGATAAAGCGACTATTATTATGAACATGGGACGCATTTTATTGGTCGATGATGATAAGGTAAACTCCTCTCTTATCGTCAACAAACTACAAATGGCGGGAAACAGTGTCGTGCATGCTCCTGAGGGGGAGACTGCGCTGGCGGAATTTTCGGAACAGTTTGACTTTATTATTTTAGATATTATGATACCCCGGATTGACGGTGTGACACTGCTTTCACATTTGAAAAAAGGCATCAACAAAAACACCCCTGTTTTTATCTACACCAATTTAATAAGCGACGAAAAGAAACAAGAGTGTCTTACGCTTGGTGCAGCAGATTATATTCTTAAGGTAGATGTCACTCCGCAACAACTGACTGATCGAATTCTTGCGAAATTGCCAACCACTTCAACTGCCGAATCACGTAATCAATCAGAAAACCTGCCCTATGGACCAATTTGACACACAGCTTTACGAAGTCCTGAAAAAGTCCGGTTTTATCAAACAGAACCAGCTGGATGAAGCGTATCATTCAGCAACGGAGCTGGCACGGTCACTTTCCGATGTATTGATTTTCCGGGGCCTTATTACCGAAGAAGTGCTGGGTCAACTCATTGCTGACAACCTCAAAACTCCCTACGCAACACTCAAGAATAAAATCATTCCTGACGATATTTTAGCCCTCGTCCCCGAACATCTTGCCCGTAAACTGCGCGTCGTTCCCATTGCGGTTGCTGAGAAAAAACTAGCGCTTGCCATGGAGGATCCAACTGATGTTGAAGCGGTAGAGACCATACGACGGCGTGTGGGAATTGAGGTAGTCCCGTATTTTATTACGAAAACCGATCTTGTTCGTGCTCTCAATCAGTACAAGCGAAATTTCGCCAAAAAATTTGAAAGTATCATTGTTGAAAACGTCAAAAAAGCAAGTCACTT
>JACQMD010000121.1 GCA_016203755.1 Candidatus Roizmanbacteria bacterium | reverse complement strand
GCTATAGACTGCGCAGTAGCTTTTTTCAGCGCTTGTTTATAGACTTTTTCTGCATCTTTTCCATGGGCTACGATTTTATCCTCAACAATTGCGATCCATTCCCCTGCGTATTGGGAAGTATCGGACTTGATAAAAAATTCATAGCTTTTGGATGGCTTCTGGTTTGATTTCATGGTTACAGTATACATGAGGCGTACAGTATTTACAATCATCTCGCATTGCTGCACTATTTACCATGTGGGAACCAGGACAGGAGCAGAATGTGGCGGAAGGAGCACCAAGCGATTCGAGTGTAACAGCCCCGAGAAGGAATATTCCTTTTTCTCCAAATACTACCGGAGAACTTCGTACTTTCCCACGATATTCAAAGAGTGCATTGCCGACTTTCTTCTCGATTACCTCTCCATTTGCCAGAGTGAATTTCTGTGTATCAGTTGGACGGATGTCAAGTTTCTCCAGAGTCTCAACCGGTACAACAGAATAAATAGCACCGAAGTCTACAAGGAATTGCTCTTCCTTCCTTTTCTTCGGTTTCATCGGGTTTATAACGGGAATAGTAAGATAGGTGATTGACATATTGGTATCATTGTATCAGATGTCTTTGAAACACACCATATAAATAACGGCGCGAATTTGGGATAACTCATACATCATTTACTTCTTCCCGAAGCCTTCGGCAATCATTCGTTGCAGATGGTCTATGTTTGCAATCACCTGCGGATCGGTGGTATCGGACGCATCAGGCCCCCATTTTATTTGAGGAGTGATTTCGAAGTACAGATAGGGAGCAGATTTAGTTTGTTCACTATGTTCTGCTCCTAACGGGCCGGACACTACTGATTTATGCACCTGATAGGTGTCTTGTATGACTCTTCCTACGTGTTTAAATCTTCCAAACCAGTCATTTTTTAAATCTGCCGTTACTTCCAGTCCATTTGTTGATCCGAGTACGAGTGGTGGAGGTGAATAATCGAATGTTCTATTAAATACAAATTGTTTCAAGAGTATATTCCCTGTCATTCTACGTCGAGGAAAAGGATGATCAAGCGATTTCACTACCTGTTGTATTGGTTTTGCCATGTGGGTAAAGTCGATTTGAAAGGTATCATCGTGTACAGCGAAATCGATCGTTACACCTTTACTTGCAACGACACGCTGTATACCAAGAAAGTCCGCGAGTTCTTCTTCAATGGTTATTCCCGAAAAAGAATTGGCTAAATAGAGAATATAATCTTCTTCCGTTCCTACTTTTTGTATACCAACTCTCGTTTTGAAAAATGATGGAGCACCTTCATAATCATACGATCGAACCCAACGACCGTTATGAAGTACAGGCGATTCCGCTTCGGTTAAAACATCATCAACTATAACATCAACAGGCAGAACAGGGAGATATGCGGATAGTGGACCGGACACTTGCATAAATTCTCTGACTGCTATATTTGCATCGGGAAGCTCCATAACATAGGTTTTTAGCGCATGCCGTACTCCATCCCAACCCGTGAGTGGTATCCCCGATCGTGACTCGGTCAATGAAACTCTCGCTATACCAGGAGGTAGTTCTTTGTTTATCGAGTTAGGTTCTGTTTGATCCGGGCCTTGCATAGAGTTATATGTCAGTGAGTTAAAATGAAATTATAGCATAATCATGCTCTAATATATCTGAATACGATCAGCGGGCAAAGAGTGGTCTGATAATGATATACTATGCCCCTTTCAATAAAATTGCACAAGATACATGAAGAATACTGAAAATCAAGAGACGGTACCATTGCGGAGAAACATCGGACTGTTTTTTGCCGGCGGAACAGTATTTGCAACAGTCAATAAAGACGGGTTTCGGGAAGGTAAGCAGGCACGAGAACTTGTTGAGTTTGTCCAATCTGAATTTCCCGGTATGCAACTTCCACTGAGTCAACCATCCGAAGTACCATTTTTAGGGCTAAGTGAAAATATAGAGTTCGTGGTGCTTGGTGACATTGAACAGGCAATTTCAAACTTAATTGCAAGACCTGATGTAGGTTCTGTTGTCGGGACACACGGGACTGATACGCTGGAACAGACAGGAACACATCT
>JACQMD010000120.1 GCA_016203755.1 Candidatus Roizmanbacteria bacterium | reverse complement strand
GTATTACGATCGCTCATCTGTTGAATTTCGCTACGATGTTCCCGGACATATTCGTAACTGTCCAGTTGCGATAGTCCAGGCATATAGATTACGGGATGGATTATGTGAAGGGGAAGGATGTGGTGCAGGATTGGGAATAGAGACAAAGCAAGCTAATTGGCTGGCGCGTCAAATGGGTGCACGAGAGAAATATATTGTAACTGTTTACGATGCTGATAAGGCAGCATGTATGAAGGGAAATCCGTTGGATCAGGAATAATTTAAGAATACATTTTTAGTTTTGGTGCGGAGTCAGAAAATAAAATCGGATAGCGCTCCTTAATGTGCTGTTCGTCTTTATCAGCACTTACAAACAGTGCATCCGTTATCTTCCAGTCCTTCTCCGGCCGGAGAAAAACGTAAATATCATCTACGCCATTCCATCGAAACGTTTTTAGTGGAGGAATATCGCGTGAAGTTTTTGAGATATGAGGTTTATATCCGGCTTGGAGTTTAAAGCCGGCAACGCCAATGGCATTGTACATGCCGTAAAGATTGCGATCTCTTCCATGATTCACATACGTATACCGTCGGGCAATTGCATGCTCCATCAGGATTGTTTCTGCAACATGCGAAACACTGATGGGCAGTTTTATGGCAAGCGAATAGGGGAATACCCGATAGGCAAGTGCAACATGGTCACCACGGTCACTAAAAATCATTCCGCCCAGAAGTTTTTTTTCATGATACAGATTTAACGTATAAAAAGGAAATGAGTGAGGAGGATGTAAAAGGACTTTATCACGAACATCATGGGCAGTGCCGCCAATGTCCTGCATATGGTTTTGATAGAGCGGGACAAACAGATCAATAAACTGTTTTGTTACCGGTTCGATTTTAAACTTTAAGTTATGCTCAGCAAGTCTTCTTTTTGCAGCGCGAATGCGTTTTAATGTTTTGCTGCTAAACAATAAAGAGGATTCTGCTGATTGCGGAACATCGCGCATCCACGTAACATACTCCGGAAATTGTACGTTAATCGTTTGATGTTTTTTCATTGGTATTGTTTACGATAAAACGATGGCAGATAAAAATGCCGCGGTTTGAGTAGATTATACTTGAGGAGTAGTTGTCCTAAGTCAGGAACACGTGAGAGATAGAGCGACTCATAGCGGCCGCCCCGTTTTATAAAATCGTACACTTCTTTGTACCCCAGAAGGTAGGAAGCGTCTTTGGGGAATCCGCCTGGTTTTGCGGTGTCGGGAAGCCCGCGCTTGACGCGGTACGCATTCATAAACGCTTTGTTGGACGTGGTGCCATGGCTTCTCAAAATATCATAGATTTCCCGGAAACTTTTGTTGATATGTTCAACTGCGCGAAGCCGCAATATATAATTTTCATACGCGCTTTTGGTAATTGTACCTGTTATCACTTCGTTATAGACGGCAAGCCCTTCCCCATACAGGTGTGAAAGATGAAATGGAGAAAGGGTTAAAAGCGGATTTTTCATGATCAGCAGGTTATAGCGCTGCAGCATATGCGATTCAATTTCATGCACGATGAGCCGCCGTGCATTGATTTCAGACCGTTTTACTGCAGCACCAATTGTTAGATGTCTGCTGCTGACGCGGATCATATGGTCGTTGTAGAAGTCGATGTTTACACGGGATTCTGTTATAGGAGAACAGTCATTTAAATGAGCAACAAATAGTCTTTTGAGTGATGGTGCATCATGAACAATCGGATGATGATGAGAAATGAGGTTTGGCTTCGGAACGGAGGTAAGAATAGATTTTAACGAGACGGAACCGAATGAAAAAAGCAGTGAGGCCGAGCGTGCAAACGATTCTGATCCAATGCTTTCATAGGTTTTGGCAAGCAGTTTTGTATTATGAAGATAATCGTACAGATAGTGAGCAACTTCAGGAGGAAGAGAAAGCTTGGCGATACGAGTTTTGTACTGATCATACCAGCTTTTAAATGGTTGTTTTTTTTCAACAGTATAAAGAAAACGAGGGTTATACCGTTTTGATGACAAAAATCTATCCTTCTCATGCCGGTAATTTACCGGTGTCAGTTGCCGGGTGGTGATGGTATACTGTATATGTATTTTTCGAAGTTCAGTTGCCAGCGGAAAAAGCTTGCGGGATAAGTCTGTTGTTGTTTTCATGATAGTGTTTATTCCCGGTCAGGAAGTTCAATGGGCGCGTTTTTCGTCGGATCAATGACGAATCCTTTCAAATCATTTCGGCCAATAATAACGGGATAATTTAAGTGTTTTCTGTTGGTGACTGAGGCTACGGTCTTAATCTTATTTCCTCCCAGAACAAACGCTACCCGTACTGCACGACGGGCTTGTTTGCCTGTTGCCGACCGGATATAAATCTTGTCAGAAAGATAGTCAAGTCCCAAGCGTTTCACCAGATCGCCATCGATTGATGTTCGAAAGGCTCCGGTGTCAATTTTTGCGGGATAGAGCATATTGGTGTGGTCTGATTCAAACGTTACGTCTTCAATAACCCCTAATGTTTTTGGAGTGACCAGTACCTTTTCTGAGAATGGCTCAAAAAAAAGTGATTTACCTACCTCAACGCCCCGCTCCGGGGTAAGGGTTCGCATGTTTTCCACCCGCTCGAGACGGGTTCGAAGAGATCCAATATTAGCGCTTTGAATATGGAGCCCGGGCCGGGCATTCACTTCCAGCACTATTGGGCCGCGACGATCATCCAATACTAGATCAATCCCTCCATAACCGAGTCCGCTTGCGCCCTGGGCACGTGATGCAAGGAGAAGGAGTTCATCCCAAAACGGTATTTTGATACCCCGTGTTTTTATTTTGGTTCCGGGAATATAGAGCGGCGCTTTGTGATGGCGGAAATAGGCATGTATCGTAATACCGGTGCGGATATCCACTCCCAATCCCAGAGCGCCATGGGTGACATTTGCTGTCCAGTGTGATTTTTCAGTTGGCAGTCGAAGCATCGCCATAATCGGAATATGATTCAGAACGATAATGCGTATATCGGGAAGTCCAAGAGGGGAGAGTTTTTTGAAAAACGAATGTGATTCGATAAGCTCTTCAATGAGGGCTTTATCCGGAAGATACTGGAGGGAATACGCACCATCAAGAATATCAAGCAGATGTGTTTCGACCTGTTTTTGCGAACTATATTCATCAGCGATCGTGTAGCCGCCCGTTCCGGCCCAGTTTTTAAACACCATAATTCCTTCTCCGCCCCAACCGCGTGCCGGTTTTATCGCAAATCCACGTCGAGGGAGGCTCGTCCAGTCAAAGGTTCGGATGCTGCTGCGCGTAGGGAAGGATGCAAACAACTGAGGAGTTGGAATATCGGCAGCAAACAGTTGTTGTTTGGTCAGTAACTTGTCATCGGCTGCCTGTACCGCCTCATAGGAATTGTATTGTTTGATATAGAGATAGTTTCGGGCATTCATGCCCAAAATTTCACTGCTTACTGCCATGAGTTTGTAAAATAGGTTTGAAGCGGATAAATTCGGTAACCCGTAAGCCGAAGTATCGACCAATTGCAATATTTAATGGAATAAGGAGGAAAATAAACTCCGGATACAAAAGAATAACATTTTGTACAGTTGCCGACGACAGGAAAAGGAATCCAACTCCGCCGAGCATGAGGTTGGTAAAGGTAATAACCACAATTTCCCGTAGTTGCCGTTCTAAGTGAAGTGCTACCACTTGTTCGCTCAGAAGTATGATAAGAAGTACGGGAAAAATGGAGAGTTTTTTAATGGCGACAATATTACTTAACGCTCCGACCACTATACTGCTGAGGACAAACAGCGCAATAAGCAGCATTGAAAGCGCAAGCTTTGGCATATGCATAATGCGAAGTTTCTTTAACACCATTCGGGCAATGATAGAGCCAAAAATGATGGTAGTCAGAAGGAGCGTTCCCGTTATGAGACCGGTTGAAAGAAGGGTAATGGAGAGAGCCAGCGGGAATAGAATTCCAAGAGTTGGTAAACCAACAATATGACGGGAAAATGCCATGCCTGTTGCAAGAAACGGCAACAGTAAAATTAAAATAATCGTGTTTGCCGGTACGCCTTGCTTGACTGCATACTGTACGCTGTACGCAAAAAAGTTATACCACGCGGGTTTCTCCACCGGACGAATCTTGAATAATTCCAGGAACTGGCTTCGCTCATCCGGTTCCTCCGGTCGGGTGATATCTTCTTTTTTGGCCACCTCAAGTTTTTGGAGCTCTTCGGCTGAAGGCGATGCAAGTTCGGCAGACTCCGTTGCAAAATCAGCAGAATCGGTTGCATCGGGTTCGGGAAGAGTAAGGGAGAGAGGTCGTTGGGCGTCAACTGTTGTTACGCCTAAGAGAAATACGACACACAAACTCATCGCGATGAGATAGTTTTTCATGGTGATATGTATAGTATAGCGTATGAGGAGGATGAGGTCAAAAATCACGAGAACAATGAGCAAAACTGTTTTTGTAGTGGCACCATTTATGGTGCCTTTATTAGGGCGCGATGAATCGCGCCACTACATGTTATTCAATGAAGCGGAAGGAGGAGAGGATCTGATCTGTGACTTGTTCTTCTTCGGAGTCTGCAATAATCACAAAAAGACCCTTACCTCCATAAAAATAATTCAGGACAAGAATATTAGTAGGCCTTAATAGATGTTTCATCTTATTAACAGTTATAGAATCATATGAGACGATTTCTCTCGATAGCACAGAAGGTCCAGGAAAGTCATCAGGCGCATCCAAAAAATCAGGATTGCCATATGTGCTATCGCGTTTCCAAATTCCTTCTGCCCCCATTATGCAATCATCAATAATACTCGTTATTTCTTTCTTCGTACCTATCAGATGAAGATATATTGCAGGAAATTCTATTTGATTTTCATATTTTTTTTGGACAATATGTAGCGATTCAAAAAAGTCGGGCTCACAATAGTAATTTGCCGAGTTCGGTACAGGAGATTTATCTAACAACTTGAAATAACGGCTATCCAGTTGGTATTCATTCGCATACTCAAATTCAAACCCATACTCCTGACTCCGGTATGTTTGCCAGGTGGAGGTTGGGGTAGAGGTTGGAGTGGAAGGAACTATTGTTGGTTCGGATGGAGGAGGGGGAGGCAGTAGATACGGGGCATTATAAGCAAGCACACCGATACCCATGCCTGCCGTAATTGCTATGATCAGTAAAACTACCTTTAACCAAAGAGGTTGTTTCGGCGAAGCAACTTGAGGAGATATTGACTGGGTAGGTTTTTGCGGCTTGGTGGTGTTTGATTCCATGAGCTTAGTATCTCACTGCTGTTTCCGATTTGTCAAACAAGTTGTGCTTGACAAAAAGTAAGTCATAGACTATAGTAATACTATTCATTTTGTAATACGCTATGCAAATACAAACAACCATTACCCAAAAAGGACAAATTACCATCCCGAAGAAACTCCGTATGCAGTACGGATTTCGGAGCTACGACCGGGTGATTCTGGAGCCGGGAGATGATCATGTGAAAGTCCGACCGGTAAAAGACATACTCGATCTTGCCGGGACATTTAAACCCAGAAAGAATGCAGGCGTATCTGTTCTGAAAGCCCGGGAAGCAATGGAAAAGAATTACGAACGATTCTGATCTATGAAACGGTATGTTCTTGATGCCAATATTTTCCTTCGACTACTCATTAAGGATGAAGAAAAAACATTTCACCACTGTTTACAGTTATCGGAGGCGATTAAGACAAACAAACTCAAAGCGGTAACAACGAGTGTTATTCTTGCTGAAATTGCCTGGACGCTCCGTTCATTTTACGGTTTATCCAGATCTGAAATAACTGAAGCACTTTATTCCATTATTACTATTTCCGGGTTACGAATTATTGATGAGTACGAGCATCACCTGACACTCAAGCTGTATGCTTTACATGGGGTGAAATATGTTGATGCATTGATTGCCTCAATCAAGCAGGTGCAACAAGGAGAATGGATCGTTGTTTCATATGATAAAGATTTTGACAGGCTCGATGTTGTACGGCAAGAACCGGCAGAAGTCCTCAAATTAAAATGATTTAAATCATTTTAATATATGGTTAGTCATTGATCGGTTGTTCTCGCGGGACTATTGACAAACTATACACTTAAATGTATAGTTAACTGTATATGCAAACCATAACAACGACAGAGTTAAGGACAAAAACAAAACAGCTGGTGGAAGCAATGCTTTCAGGAAAACATGTTTCTTTGATACACCGCTCGCACGTTATTGGAACATTTGAGCCGCGAAAAGAAGAATATGAAGGGAAGGTTATGACAAAACAACGGATAAAAAAACTTAAAAAATTGATTGACGAATTAGCATTACCCCATCTCAACTATGAAGAGCGGGAAAGAAGATACCGCAAACATATAGAAGAAAAGTATGGATCGTCTATTTCTTGACACGAATTACTTTATCGATATTGCAGAGCAACGCAACCAAGCTTCACTCGATGATTTTGACAACTTTTCACTTACTATTTCCCCGTTATCTGTTCATGTTCTCTGTTATTCCTACCATGTTAGGATGCCTGATAAAAAAGTCGAAAACCTGGTAAACGAATTTATTCTTGTTCCTTTCGATTCGGCACTTGCTTTTAAAGCTCTTAGCGGTCCTACCAAAGATTTCGAGGATAATGTACAATTGCATTCAGCAATAACAGCAGACTGTGATTTTTTCTTAACAACAGACAAGCAACTTCTCACCATGGGCTATTTTGGCGCCATGCGAATTTGCTCACATCTATGAAACCATCCAACCTTACCACAAAAATCTTTCTTGACTCAGGAGATCCGGAGGATACGAAGAAAATGATTGGTATTCTCGGATTCCTTGACGGGCAGACGACGAATCCGTCGCTGGTGGCAAAGAAATTGGCAGATCAGGGATTAGGAAACGGGGAACGGGGAAAGAAATTATCAGAAAAAGAATTGTTAAACGAATACAAAAAAATAGTTCAGGAGATTTCTTCTATCATTCCACAAGGATCAGTCTCAATCGAGGTATATGCGGATAAAACTACAACCGCGGAGCAGATGCTTGTACAGGGAAAAGAGATGTTTTCGTGGATTCCAAACGCGCATATTAAATTTCCTACTACCGCCGAGGGATTGAAAGCGGCTGAACGAGCGGTGATTGAAGGAATGCGGGTAAACATGACCCTGGTATTTACCCAATCTCAAGCAGCCGCGGTATATGCAGCGACGAAACATGCAGGAAAAGAAAGTTTGACGGGTCATAAAAATATATTTGTTTCTCC
>JACQMD010000009.1 GCA_016203755.1 Candidatus Roizmanbacteria bacterium | reverse complement strand
TATCAATCCCCTTCATCGCTCAAATCATCAGCCGAAGTTCCCCCGATTTTGCCAAAATTCTTTGTATTTCGACGCCATGCCTCAAAATCTGCCAGGTTCACCAAATATGTCGCCGGATTACCACCATTTTTACGTATACACTGTATATTTGCATTCTTCTTTTGGTCACGAGGAGGCACCGTCCCAAACTGTTTTTTTATAAGATTGAAATCCCTAAAAGTTACTTTCCCACTGCAGTTTGCATCTCCTCTTCCTCGTTTCGAACCGGAATAATTTGGCACAAATTCCTTACATCTTTTAGCACATATATTTCCCGAGGGAAAAGGCGTCGGAGTTGCCAAAACCTCATCATCCCCTCCACCAGTTGAGGCACCACAAACACGTAAAACTCCATTGGGATCGGGCGTAGCCCCATTGTTAAGAGATGCATATACCGACTTGCAAGCATCCGTCACTCCATACTTCCAGTTTGTCCCATATCCAGACACCGTTGTATTGGCATAATTCTGAATTAGATCCACCACCTGAGAGTTGGCCAGATTAGATTTGGAAGCAAATAATAGTGCCGCTACAGCCGATACATGGGGTGTCGCCTGAGAGGTACCTGATGCCGCTGCATAAGGAATTAATCCGGGAGTCGGAGGTATAAAGATGGTAGGAAATAAGGATGTTATATTGACTCCGGGCGCAGCTACATCTACTTTGTCTACCCCATATTCGGAAAAATTTGCCTTGCCATTGGTTTGATTAATTGCTCCTACGGATACAACATTATCCAATACCGCCGGATATGATTTTTCATTGACTATGGTATGGACAACATTTCCACTTCCATCTTTACGGACACATGGACTATCGGAATCATTCGCAGAATTTCCCTGCCCGCAATTCCCAGCCGCAGCCACAATTACTGCTCCGCGAGTCGTGTATGCATAATTTACTGCATCTTGTAAAAGTTCTTTTGGGTCTATCCCATCCTGAGGCTGCATATCATATTCATACGCACCCAAACTCATATTGATTACTTTTGCACCGTGATCGGCCGCCCAATGTATTCCTCGAATAACATCAGATAGATTACCCTCCCCATTTTCATTGAGAACCCGGACCGACATGATTTTTACTCCCCATCCCGTTCCGGCAATGCCGAGAGAATTATTAGTCAGAGCCCCAATAATACCCGCAATATGAGTTCCATGTCCCGCCACATCATTTCCCTGATTGGGAATACAATCAGTTGACGTATTTCCCGGCGCTTTAAAACAATTGACAAAATCATTTGCACTATTTGCGTCTATCTTTCCGGAAATATCAGGATGATTTTTATCGACTCCCGTATCGACAACCGCCACTTTTACCGTTCCAGTTGTAGTATTTATAGGAGTAGGAATTAGATTCCAAGCAGAAATCCCGGTTCCGGCAACCCCAATATTTTTTAGATTCCATTGCTGGGAATATAAGGGGTCATTTGTTTCTGCAAATATATAAACTACAGGATCTGCTATTGCCGCTTCGACATTTGGATCGTTTCTTGCCTCGGCAAGCGCAGATTGGATATTTGCTACTTCAAAAACGCGAATATCTGCACTTCTAGACACAGATCCCACAAATCGCGCCCCTCCCCCTATCTCGGCCGCTGTAGATTGTATTATCGACTCACTTGGATTATCTGACCTATATTTCACTAGTATTTTTTTCGGAGGGTTGGACGAAGGAGAAGCATTTTGATAATTGAATATTTGAGCGGTAGTTTCAGATCTCGAAACGAGAAAAATAAGTAAAATCCACAAAATAAGCGTGGCAGTCCTCAAATTAAAAGACATGTCTTATACATCAATAATTACAAAATCGGTAGTCAAAGTCAATGAGAAAAATACTATTGAAGAAGAGCAAATTAGTAAGTCAACGATGAAAGCATTTTTTGATAAATTTCAATAGCATTTCCCTCAGTATGACTCACAAGAATAATATATTTATCTGTTGCCACAACCGTCGTCTCGAGTTTTTGTGTCGTATCCGGAAATGACTGAATATAGGTCATGCCCGCACCTGATTCTGAAATATTGCTTACATTGAAATATTTTGCACTCGGCGTTCCACTCTGAGGCCTATTATCGGCCGATGTATACCTATCTACCCAATAAGCTGCACTCGTCACACTCCCTTTTGGATATACAGTTAAAAAGACCGAGTCTGTTTCTCTTAAACTTTCATTTTTAGGTGCAAAATTCACCGCCAGTAAAGATTTTAAGCGAGTAGAAGATTCTGTCACATCTTCAAAAAAATAGGTAGTTGGATAGTTAAGTGCAATCTGTAATTTTGGATTATTAAAAGTGGCCCAAGATAATTGACTCCCACCTGTGGGTGATACTGTCTTCGATTCCTGAGAAGGCCTCCCGCTCTGATTCTTACCACTCGCAATTAAAAATACACCACCCAATAAGACTACAATTACACCTAATAATATATATATTATTGCTTTACCTTCTTTATATTTTGCTTCTGACAGCATAAGTTTCCTTTATTATATTACTAGTTACAGCAATTTCCAGCCGGACAGCCACCAGACCCGCTAGGACTTCCACCCTGATTTCTACACGCTTGTGCTGATGATACGCAAGATCCAGGGCACGACCCCCCCGCTCCACTTCCTCCACCGGCGTGCGTATGACAGAGGCCATCCCCTCCAGCTACCTGTGTCCCCGCACAACAAATTCCTCCATGGTCCGCATCGGGCGGTTCACCATCTTTAGCACATCCCCCGGCAGGCTCACACCAACCCTGCACATTGCAGTAGTCGCTACTACATGCGTCATTTGAACTACATTTAGCATTTTCCGGCAACTTTCCGTCATCACTCTCATCATTTCCAGCAGGTCTCGTTCCTGGATTGGAATCACAATTTTTTGTATTGGGATTGTCAGGATTTAAAGCACATGAACATCCCTGCCAGTTATAGCCATCCTCAGAAAACTCACATTGATTCCCTCCCGGACCGCATCCTCCCTCCGCCGCTTCCCACGATACACATCCAGGTTTATTTCTTTTATCCGATGAGCCCTCGACTTCCTTAGCTCCCGCAGGCAGCTTACTCTTTAACTCCTCATCTTCACATGTCTTATCTTCTTCGAGTTCTACAGTCACCTTTGTACACTCATCCCCCTCACAAGACCAACACGTTGTTTTAGTTGTATTAATATCAGTAGTTACATCTTCATTTAAACAGCATTCCCCTGCAGTCGTTCCACCACCCAACCTATACAAACATGACCTCCCAGCAAGTATTTTTCCAGACTCGCACTTGCCTTCTCTTACTATACATGAATATCCCTCTGGACACTTCTTTGGAGTATCAAGGGGTGCCCTGCAGTAATTTTGTCGCCCAAATTCTTCACAACTTGCCGCATTATCAAAGTCGCATACACCGTCTACGTTTGCCACAGTCTCTTTAACACAAAGGGGGTTCCCATCCTCATCACAAGAATCAAGACTATAACATTCTACTAGTTTACATTGTGAATTATTTTCACTCTCACAAGCACCTTTTGTTGTAAACGAAGTAGAATTGTTGCAATTTTTAATGTCCTTTGTTTCCGTACAAGAAGCTTTTGCTGTTTTCCCGTCTTTAACACATTTATCAAAAACCCAACAAGAACTCATTATCGTAAACTCTCCACTCCCCGTCCCAAACATCACTGCGCGTGGATTTATATTAAATACTCCGGAAGTAAAAGATCCAGCAAAAAATGCCGTTACACAGAGAAAAACAATAAGTAGAAT
>JACQMD010000132.1 GCA_016203755.1 Candidatus Roizmanbacteria bacterium | reverse complement strand
TTAAGGTAACCGATAGTACAAACCTTTTAATGGTTTGGACTGTATACTGTGGGAAAAGTAAGGTGACAATTGAGATGCAAGAATAGAGGGACAATTGAGATGTTAGATTACAGACCCTCTTCCGATAGAGGCACTGGACACAAATTATACTGTCGATATTCCTGTTGTTATTCAAGATCGCGGCTTAAGTTTTACATGAGTAAACTTCCTGTTATTACAGCTCAAAAGACGTTAAAAAAACTTAAAAAGGCAGGTTTGCAAGTTGAGCGAATTACGGGAAGTCACTATATTCTTCGAAGTTCAGATGGTGCTCGTTACGCTGTGTTATTCCCATGCATCGAGGAGTAATTAAAAAAGGAACACTTTCGAACATATTAAAAGGAGCGAAATTATCCGTTGAAGAATTTATTGCTTTATAGTGAATGGTTTCGTATACACAATTTCTCTCCCTCCAAACCCGCTTAAACCTCGTGAATCCGGGCCAGTCATACCATTTTCTTCAAGAATTCGCCCGGTCTCACAATTTCTATCCCACCGAATCTTTTCAACTGTAACAAATGTTTATCTCCGGTAATAATGTAATCAACCTTTGCATCACGCGCGCATTCAAGAATTTTGTTATCAGTCGGATCTTGTCTGATTACTGTCAGTGGTAGTTTTGGTTTGATAACTATGCTTGTTATGCTGATTGCTTTGAGTGCATATTGAACATCTAATGCTGTCCATAAAAATTTCTGATGCAGTTTGTCAGAAAGTTCAAGAAGTATCTGGAGAGACGTGTAATTTTGCAGTTTATTGCTCTGTATAAGGCTGAGGATTATTTTCGGCTTGCCGCCGAAGATAATTCCAGAAAGGTATACGTTGGTATCAAGTACCACCTTAATCATTGATGATTTTTAGAATATCATCTTCTGATGTGATGTTGAATTGCTTCTTGGTTTGTGCTCCGCGTCTATACACTTGTTGCCACAACTCCTCCTTCTCATAATTTTGAATGAGTTGTTTAATGAGTTCACTTCGCGATTTATCTTCTTTTTTTCGTATTTTTTCAAGTTTTATATAAATGTTTTCGGGAAGTGATATCGATACTACTTTTGTTTGTCTTAGCATAGTTCTATCCTTTCTGTATGACAGATTATTACACAATCTGGAAAATCTGTCAATGAAGGTCAAGTGGAGGAGGGAGTTCAATTTCTCTCCCTCCAAACCCGCTCTTAAATCTGGTAAACCCGCGCCAGTTTTTTGTATCTTTTTGAAAGCGCTCATCATAAACTCCTTCAAAATCGAAGACTTTACATCCTCTTTTTTTGGCAAGTTTCAACGCTTCCCAGACAAGAAGTGTGGGGGTGAATAATCTCTTTCCTTCATTTGTTGCAGCCGCATGCCAGTAGTAGGCGGTGTGGTGGTGGAAGAGAAGAAGAATGCCGCCTAATAAATCACTACAATAATACGTATTATTGTAGTGTCGCATAGCATGCGGCTTTATTTCAGGCCGATTACTAATCCTCCGAATCGGAGGACTAATCGGCACTACAGTTTGGTATGCAAGCAACAACCTTGCATCTTGTGGCCGAAATGCATTCCATAATTTTCGAATTTCCCGTCCCATGAGAAATCCAAGAGGAAACATATGTTTTGTTTTGAGTCTAATAAACGCTTCAATGTTATTCGATTGCTCAATTGTTACATTGTTTTTTTGAGCTTTTCGAACTGCCCGGCGGGTGGTTGGATTGAATCGATGAAATATTGTCTCTTCGCTGGAAGTGAGGTCGATATGGATGGTTTTGGAAGGCGAATGAATAGTATCTTGTATTTGGTATTTAGTATTTTGCGGATTTTTGAATTCTTCAGATGGTTCAATGATTACTCGATACGCACGATGTTTTTTGGCGAGTTGTCTAATTTCTTCCCATGGAATCGGGTTGCCGATGCGCTGGATTTTGATAAATGATCCGAGGAGTGGAAATGGTTTAACGAATGCCTGCCATTTGCCAACATGTTCTACCTTCCATCCAAGCGACTTCATGAAATTGGCGTACTGGTTCGATTGACGGATATCCATATAGGTGACCGAATGATACAGCACATAGTAGTGGAGCCATTTATGGCTCACTCATTAGGATGCGATAAATCCCATCACTACAACAGTTTCAACAACTTTTGCCGGATCGGGTGGAGAATAGTATAGATCTGATACAACACCGGATTTATCACCAGATCATAACTTCCGACCAATTCTACCAGTTTTCCTCCATACCCTTCTTTAAATTTATGAAATCCATACCATTCATCTTTCGGATCGGCATCGGGACCAAGTGATCCCCAGAGATCAAACACTTTTGCGCCGTGCGATTTTCCCCACTTCATTGCCTCCCACAGCATGAGGTTGCTTGCCATGACTTCTTTATATTCAGAAGAGGAAGCGCCGTACGGATAGTAAAGAATATCTTTGTAGAGAAAGACAATCCAAGCTACTAATGGTATTTTGTATTTTGTATTTTGTATTTGGTATTGAGCATTTTTATCTTGTAAATCTGATTGTAAATACGCAATGAGTAGATGTGCAATTCCTGAAGGGTGGAGCGTTTCCCACATAAGCTGGTGATAGCGCCGGTCATGCCCAAAAAACTTCTGGCGTTTCCATGTTTCCTCCGCAAGTTGTAAATAGGTTGCAAATGCTTCTTTTGATGTTTCTTCTTTCACTACGACTCCCCGCTTCTCCGCAAGTCGCACATTGTAACGTGTTTTTGGTTTCATTTGTTGCAACAGCTCGTCTTCGGATTTTGTTAAATCAATATGAAAGGTATATTTGGTAAATAACGGATGTTTGGATTCATGTATTTTGTATTTTGTATTTTGTATTTTGCTGAAGATAGAAATGTGAGAGTTGTTGTTAACAATATTGGGTTCAAGCTTCATGAAGATACAGTTGTGTTTTTTTCCAATCACAACAAGTTCCTTCAGTATTTTAGGGGTTGGTAAGTCGCATTTCGGCAAGTAACCAATACGATAACCAAAGGGAAGATTGTGCAGGGTCATTTGAAAGCCGGGTGCAACACGAATGACCGGTATACCTGTCTTTTCCCGAAACTCTCCCCATTCGGGACATTGCAATGGATGAAGTGGAAGCTGAGTATTCACCGCTTATATTATACCGGAGATTTGCATTTACAACAGTAAGAGCGGGAGGAGCATGATAATAATGCCTCCGACACCGGCAAGAACGGTCGGAAGAAAACTGCCCGCTTTTGGAATTTCCGGAGCAGGTATACTTTCATCAGCACCCGTATCGACTGCAACTACTGTTTTAGTTGGCGTGGGTTTCCGCGTCGGAGAAGGAGAGGGTTTTTTCGTTGGAGTAAGCGTTGGCCTACTAACACGGGTAGGGGTGGCACTCGGAGAAGTAAGCAAGCTGCTGCCGACTGGTTTTGTCGGAAGAAGTGCCAATTCTTGTTTTTCCGCTTCGGAGTTTGGTTGAACGATACCTCCGACTTGTATTTGTGTTTCGCATGGAATAGAGCTTTTGACTCCTTTTTCGTTTTGAACGGTAAGCGATGCGCGGAAATTACCTGCTTCGGTATACGTGTGGTTAATACTTTGTGATTCAAGGTCATCAGGCGAACCGGTAACCCGTTCAACTGTCTGGTTGGTTCCGTCACCAAAGGAAAAGTTAAAAAGCAGCGATGTTGCGTTTTCATCTACCGCGTACCCCGTAAAATTGGTAGTCAGCGGAATAGTTCCCTGGGCAGGGGTAGCAGCCAGTTCGATACAAAGCGGTTCCTGTATGGTCATGGCGGTTTCTGTTGCTTCCCGTTTTCCCCCCGTTTCCAGTGAAAATGCAAGTTCAGCAAAGTCTTCGGGAGCAGCAGTTGGCATTACCGTCGGAATGGTTTCAGTCGTTTCAGGAGGTTGTAGTAGTGGAAGAGCTATTGGCAGTTGCAGTCGACCCATACCAGTAAATACTGCAATCGCAATTCCGCTTGCGAGAACGAGAATAAATCCAACAAAAATATACACCCAATGTGATCGAAAGAAATTAGTCATTGTCTTTCATTCTACTGTGAAATTAAATGTACTGCAATATGGAAGTCAACGACATTGTCAGGGATTTGATACTGAATATAGAATTCATTAAACGGACTCAGTACCGGTTCAGACGTATATTCTTTTTCGTTAATAATAAATTGTGCCGATGTATACGGCAACGGGGAAAAAACAGCAATATACAAAGAATCTCCAGCTTGTAGTGATGATAACTGCTGATCTCCCCGGAGTATCCAGTTGCCATCTTTGTCACTGGTATAAATACGTATTTCCGGAACTTGCTGGTTGGTATTGGGAGAAGCAAGGGGTATGCCAGAGGTTGATGCGATAGTATTTTCAACGGGAGCGAGTGTTGGAGCAGGAGTAGGTGTTGTAGTCTCCTGTGGTTCTGCCTGAGGAACTGGTTGGGTATCTGCCGGCGGTTGCCCTATTTGAGATAGCAGATGAATTCCAAGGAATAATATGACAAATACAATCAGGATAATAAGAATCGTTACTACGGTTTTTTTATGTCCGCCCCCGCGACTCTTTTGTTGTTGGGGAGTCATGACAAATCCGGATGTCGGGAATTTTACTGAAGGAAGCGGTGCTTCTTGGGGTTGTTGGTCAGGGACTGGTGGCTCATCAACAATCGTTTTCTTACGGTGTGATTGTAACAGATGAACCAGTTCGACAACAATAAGGATACCGATAATAATCAGAAAAACGAACGCAATTTTAGGAACAAAAGAAAAAAGAGCAGTTACTTCCATATATCACGTACTGATAGTAGTGAAAATTTATAACAATGTCAATGCAAGAAGCAATAATGTCGCTCCACTCCCGATAAACATAAGGCTGGGAATACCGGATCCTGATACAGGAATCACTGGAGTTGGAGTAGCAAGAGGGAGAGGAGTGGGTGTTTCGGTAGGTAGCGGAGTAGCGGTAGGTTCCGGCACAATCGTTGCTGCTGGAGTAGAATCAGCAAGAACTTGCTCGCCACTTTTGAGAATCGTAAAGCGTCTACTGATACGAGTATTTTTACCTTTCGCATCAACTGTTGTTATGGTGACGGTATGTCCCCCCGGTTCAAGTGGATAGCTTGGCGTCCACAGCCACGTACCATCAGCGCGAACTTTTGACTTGCCAATTTGTTTCACCGAGGATTCTAGTGTAATGATGACTTCCGAATCCGGCACTCCCTGACCACGAATTAAGGGTTTGGGAAATGCAAGTGACCCATTCTCTTTTGGCGTCAGGATAGTAACATCCCAGTTTTTTGCCTGTTTGGGCTTGGGGGTAGGGGTGCGGGTAGGACGAAGCGTCGGAGTGGGAGTAAGATGAATAAGTCTTTGACGGGAAATCGTCGGGGTGGGTTTTTCATGGACGGGAGTAATCGTTGGTGAAATGAAAGAGGTAGGAGCAAGAGTAATGTCTGTATATGCAGCAAGTGTTTCAGGGCTGGGAAGCGGTATCTGTGTCGGGACTGTCCGGGTCCCGCCCCCTGCGATGATAGTAGTACTATACGGGCGTGCGTTTCCTAAGGTAGTAGTCGTTTGTTGTAATCCTTCATTTGTAAGCGTCTGGATAACCATCTCTGTCCTGTCGTCACAAACCATTACGGTACAAAATAGCTGTTGATGATCACGGGTGCGGATACTAACAATAGGAAGTGCCCACGAGGATGTATCGGTGATCAGGGTAGACCAGGGAGATGAATTGTTTTCCAATAATACCGTAACAATTGCTTCTTTTGGTGGAGTATTTGCGGGGGTGGTAATTTCACCATAGACAGGAAGAAGATGAGCGGTGGTATCGGCTTGGGCAGGGAGCGAAATTGGTGGTTGAGGATACGTCTCTCCGGCGCTCACTATTTCATACGATACGGCCGTTTGAGAAGGAATTCCTGCCAGTTCTACATAATGGAGTTGATATGATTTGGCAATCTGATCTGTGTCGCGACTATCGTAGACGGTCTGATTTGGAGATTGACCAATTCCATATCGAATAAACCCCTGAGCTGCTTTGTCTGTCATCCAGTAGACCGCAAATGAGGTATAGGTGACTTTACTGACCGTAATTTCTTTTGGTGGTATGTTTTGTTGTACTGCACGACCGCGAAACTGTGAAAAATTATCAAATACATACAACCCGCTCACGATCAGAATCAAGAGTAAAAATAAACCCGCAATTGTTGGTATGCGTCGTTCTTGTTGATATCCCATAGAGTACCGAGTAATCAATCGTTACGTTCCTGGAGTGTTTTGAATACCTCTTCGTCGAATGTAGGCTCAAAAGGATCGATCAGCTTTTCCTGTACCGGCGTTACTGTGGTAGTTACTGCAGTGTGATAAATCTCATACACTGTCCATACAGCAACCGTCAGGAAGGTAATAATAGAAATAACCAGCCAGTCTTTGTTACTCATATGTTAAATAGTATGCACCGGCACCTATACTCAGATCAATATCATCAAGAGAAGCAGTGCCTTGTTTTTTTTCTTCAGTAAGCTCTGTTTTAGCAAATGTTATGTTCTTAAGCAATACGACGCGTTTGAGCCGCATGAGCGTTTTTAATACCTGCTCGTTTTCCGGAAAGGGAGCACGAGCAGTAAAAGTAAAGTCTACGGCTTTGGGTTTACCTTGTTCATTAACAATGCGTTCCGGTGGAAGAAATGAAAAATCATGCGAAGCGAATGCAGATATGGTTGATTCATTTTCCACGACAAGTCGCTCAACTTTTTGAAGAAATTCCGTGAATTGAGGTTCAGATGGCAATGCTTTATCGAGAAGTTCTATATCAGTCTGATGTTGTTGGTACAGCTCCTGTGCTTGTAATAATGCGCCGATTTTCATTTCTAATTTCCGATCAATTTCTTTACTATCTTCAATTTGTCGTTGTAATTGGAAAAAACTTGTTAAGGTTGGTTTTATAGCAAAAAGAGTAAAAAAAGCAAGCGCAAAAAAAGATAGGATAGCCATCGTATATGCTTGTACTTCTTCTGTAGCCAGAAGTGCACGGACTGTCTGTTTGTAATCTCGAGGTTTTAATTGTATAGGTTGCATAATTTAAATACCGGATTCTTCAACTGGTGTGTCAGGTTGAACCGCTGGTGTCACCAGTGCTTGCGGTTTTTGAGTCGGTGGAAAAGATACTGCTGCGGTAAACTCTATGACATTGTCTTCCGGACGTTTCTCCAGCTGTTCTAAGGTAATCTTTTCAAATAGTTTATCTTGTTTAATAACGTTAAGAAAGTAGGCGAATCCTTCATTGGTTACCGCTTCTCCCTGGATGGTAAGCCCGGTTTCATTTATTTCTATATTTGTTAATACGACTTCTTTTGGAGTGATTGTTTTGAGCGTATCAATAATATCCAGATACATAAAGCGATTCTCTTCAAGTGATTTTATTTGCGTTATTTTATATTGAATGTCCCGGATCTTCGTTTCAAACTCCTGAGCTGAAGCGACAATTGCCTGTTTTTGTTCAATAGCATCATTTAGGTCAGAAAGTTGCCGGTCATAAATGAAACGGGAGAAAAATACCAGAAAAACGACAAGCTCCACACTAATAATGATATATCGACCATACGAAAGTACCCACCGCAAAAACTTCCCGAGGGGTTTTTTCTCTAGCTCTTCTTTGGGCAGTAAATTAACCTTCATGACCTGCAATCTGCCGCTTCAGCCGTGCAGCTTTGTTTTTGTGAATAATATTTTTCTTCGCTGCGGTGTCAATAAGCGAGTAAGCTGCTGCAATAGTTTTGGTTGTCGCTTTTTGTTTTGTCTCTTTTATTGCTGATTTATACCGCATTTTCCTGTCTTTATTGCGTTTTGTACTTCTTTTATCCTGTCGTAACTTCTTTTCTGCAGATTTAATAACTGGCATACTCCTCCTTCCTAGGCAGTTACATGTAGTATAAACAATTGATTAAGCTGGGTCAATACGAAAGATACCAGATAAGTAGTGTATAATTTCTTCATGATTAAACGACTTTTTAGTCGTCAGCAGACCAGTATTCTTTCGGCGGCATTTATTATAGCCTCCATGGTTGCAGCTTCCCGTGTCCTTGGATTAATTCGCAATCGTCTCCTTACCGCCCGTTTTACCGCTTCCGAACTGGACCCCTATTTTGCTTCATTCCGGATACCGGATTTTTTATTCGAATTACTGGTGGCAGGCTCAGTGTCGGTTGCGTTCATTCCCGTCTTTACCCACTATTTAAGTAAAAATAAGAAGGAAGATGCATATAAAATTGCATCGTCAGTGATTAATATTGCGGTTCTGATATTTTCTTGTGTTTCACTGCTTTTATTTATATTCACACCAGTGACGGTACGGATAATTGCTCCAGGTTTTTCCCCCGATCAACATGCACAGATGGTTGTTTTCACCCGTATCATGGTGCTATTTCAGGTGTTTCCTTTAGTAGTCGGTAATTTTTTGTCAGGCATTCTGCAGTCATTCAGGTATTTTATCGTGCCGGCGCTCGCTCCTGTTGCATATAACATCGGCATTATCATAGGAATCATTTTTTTAACGCCACTTTTTGGAATGCAAGGAGCCATATATGGAGTGGTGATTGGCGCGTTCCTGTTTTTATGTATCCAATTGCTGTTTATGCGGGGTATCGGATATCGCCATAGCTACACTATTGATCATACGCACCCGGGAGTACGTGAAATTGGCAAACTCATGATTCCTCGAACGATGGGTATCGCATTTTCACAAATTGATGCAACGGTTGATGTGATGCTTGCATCACTTATTGGTACCGGAAGTGTTACGATATTTGCCCTTGCACAACAATTACAACTGGTGCCCATTGGTTTGTTTGCGCTACCCATTGCGCAAGCTTCACTCCCCACGTTTTCGGAGTATGTGAGTCGGGAACATATGGAACAATTTAAAAAATCTCTGCTGACTTCTCTGCATCAAATTCTATTTTTAGTCTGTCCTGCTTCAGCATTTCTTGCAGTTCTTCGTATTCCTGTTGTTCGTTTAGTCTATGGTGCCGATCGATTCGACTGGCCCTCAACAGTGCTTACCGGAACAACACTTGCAATCTTTGCCGTGTCGTTGTCTGCGCAAGGGGCTATACATTTGCTCGCGCGTGCGTTTTTTGCGCTGCATGATTCAAAAACACCAGTCCGCGTAGGTATTGCTTCAGTAGCACTCAACAGCATATTGAGTATAGTCTTCATTCTTATATGGAAATTGCCGGTGTGGGCACTTGCGGTTTCAACTTCAACGGCTCTTTGTATTCATGCAGTAATACTTCTTATTATTTGCCATCGAAGAGTTGGCGGATTTGACCGTGTGAAATTGATAGTTCCGTTCATCAAGATTGCGGCGGCAACTGCTATCATGGCGGTTTTCTTGTATGTTCCGATGAAGCTTCTTGATCAGCTGGTATTTGATACAACCAGAACATTAAGTTTATTGTTGTTGACCGGCACCGCTTCCTGCATCGGGCTTGCCACGTATTTATTTTTTTCCTGGTTTTTTAACATTGAGGAAGTTGGAGTATTTATCAATTTCGGGCGAAAACTCATTCATGTCAAGGATATTTTATTTGAACCCTCCCGGGAAGTAATTGAAGAGAAGAGTTAGGAAGTTTCAATCTTGAGTTGTTGATCGTTTTGCTCTTCAAGTTGTTGTGTTGTCCGAAGTTTATTACCAAGCACGGTGAAATGAGAAAACACGGCAGAATTTGCGTTATATGCGTTCGTTAGATGCCGGCCTAATACCGAGAGAGCCTCTCCCAGTTTCTCATAATCCTTTTGTAACGCCCGAAGCGTCTTGATGATTTCACGAGCCTGTTTTTCTATTTTCTGTCCTTCAAAACTCATGAGAATTGCCCGTAAATACGCATATAGTGTGGTAGGCGATACCGGTAACACCCGATACCGTGCTGCATAGTCAAAAAGATCCGCATCGTTGACTGCCTCATAATAGACGGCTTCTGAAGGGATATACATAAGGGCATAATCAATAGTTCCTTCAGTGGTAACAAGATATTTATTGCTGATATCCCGGATGTGTTTTTTTACATCTTGAGTAAACTGACGTTTTGCGCTTGCTTTTTCTGCCTCCTGTTCAGATGCTAACAATAGCCGAAATGCCTCGAGCGGGAACTTTGCATCGATAGGTACCAGACCGTTCGTGGTGATAAGAACAGCATCTACCGTTACCCCGCTTTTAAACGTATGTTGTAACGAGAATGATTGTTGTGGGAGGATCTGAGTAAGGAGTTCTTTGAGGATGTGTTCACCAAGATTGCCCCGCACCTTTGGTGAACGCAAAAATTCCTGGAGATCTTTGATGCCCCGCCCGATTTCATTCATCTCTCCTAAGTTTCGCTGGACCATACCAATGACTTGCGCTGCTCTATCCAGACGTTGATTGACATCTGCGGTATTTTTTTGGAGCGAGTCGAGAAGAATTTTTCTGTCTTCTTTTGAACCATGCTGGAGGAGTTTCACAACCTCAAGGAGTTCCTGTGAAGGTTGCTGACGCCTGATCATAAAAAATAAACCGGCGAAGCCGATCAGAATCAGTAGCGTAAGGAGGATAAAATCCAGACTCATCATAGAGTAAGTATACACTAGAAAAAAATACACTTGTGTCGCATACTAAAAATGACTATGGTACGGAAAC
This sequence comes from Candidatus Roizmanbacteria bacterium, assembly GCA_016203755.1. Lineage (GTDB taxonomy): Bacteria > Patescibacteriota > Microgenomatia > 2-01-FULL-40-14 > JACQMD01. The sequence goes on along the minus strand of JACQMD010000132.1, from coordinate 4,034 downwards.
GCCGTTTCCCGAAAAAATCATTGTTATTTTCGATTGGTATGACGATCTCTGCATGGATAGCGGGGATATACATTTTCCTGTTTATGCCGCCTGCATCAGCGACATACGGGATTTTATCAGTGTGTCTTTTTATTGGTATCGGTATTCCGGCTGGGCTTCTCACCAAGCACGCTCGACATGGAGTCGTTATAGCTGCAGCCGTCGTTTTTTATCTACTGCTACGGTTATTTGAACTTGATTCATCTCTTAATCTTGTGTTGCTTGGTGCATTATTGCTGACAGTTGAATGGTATTTCAGAAAAAGTTAACAGGAAAGTTTTTTGAAAATTGAAGAGTTGTATTTCATTTTTAAACAGTTTACAATGAATTTGGTTACGATTTTATGAGTCACAGCTATGGAGACCGCAGATATACTACTGAATGGGGTAGGGGCTTTTGTATATGAGGATAAGATTCTTCTCTACTGTAAAGCTGCCGACCCTAAACGAAAGACATTCCATGTCACGGTGAGCCAGGACGGGCTTCATTATTACTTCTTTGACGATACTGCAATTGTCACCACGAGATCTGGAAGGCTTGAAGATATACAACGGTGTGCTGATTTTCGCATCGTGTCGATTGAAAGCGGTTATGTAGCGCTGTATACGAAAAAAACTCCGACCACAACCCATTTGTGCAGCGCGTTATCACATGATGCTATTCATTGGGAGAAAATTGGGCGTATTGCTTCGCTTGCTGAGCCGTCAGTGATCGTTTCCAACTTTACCTATAATGGACAGTACGTGCTCTATACGGGAGGGACATCTCTACGAGCTGGTTTTTCCCCCGATCTTAAAAAATGGAAAGTAACCAAAAATCCTATCATTACTTCAAAAGGATCTATCGTGGTTGGATGGGCGGAAGCGCAGGAAGACGGAATACTGCTGGTGTATGTTGAGAGAAATACAGAAGGCGGCACCACGTATCATTCTCTGAATGCGCACTTATTTTCCCGAAATGATCCGGTGAAACCTCTCTGGAATTCACCCCGAGTAGTATGGAGCCAACCCGAAGAGTGGAAAAACAGGAAGCTCCGCCCCGTTGGTATCGTGAAACATAACGAGTTGTTTATTGCATACTGGCAGGATGATAGTGGAGCAATTATCGCCCTTACCCATCCGATTGCTTCTTTTCAAAAAGGAGCAAAAACTTCTTCTTTTAATAGTATTGTTTCAAAGTGGCAGCATAATCCGGTTCTTTCTCCGGTCGGCGATCATGCATGGGAGTCACAGGCAGTTTTTAACGCAGCTGCTTTGTACGATGAGGGGAAAGTGCATCTTGTCTATCGGGCTGTCGGCGATAGTGGTGTTTCGGTGCTTGGGTATGCCGCAAGTAACGATGGTCTGCATTTTGATATTCGACATCCCGAGCCGGTGTTTTATCCGATGCGACCCTTTGACAGCAAGAATACAACCGGTAGATGGTTGGTGCATTCGAAACGGATTATTTCAGGAGGTATCAGTGGGGGTTGTGAAGATCCTCGTATGACTCGTATTGGTGATCGAATTTACCTCATTTATGTTGCATTTGACGGGTGGTCTCCTCAACGGCTCGCACTCACCTCAATTGCCGCCAATGATTTTTTCAAGAGGGAGTGGAATTGGGATATGCCAAAACTTATCTCTCCTCCAGGAGTCGTCAATAAGAGCGGATGTATTCTTCCGGAAAAGATACAGGGTAAATACATGATTTTTCATCGAGTGTACCCTAATATTCTTATCGACTTTGTCGATAATCTCGACTTTGATGATAATACATGGTTGAAAGGAGAATATGCAATACCTCCACGTTCTAACTGTTGGGACAGTCGAAAAGTCGGTTTTGGTCCTCCGCCCTTGAAAACGGACGCAGGGTGGCTTGCGATTTATCACGCAGTTGATGATCGTGATGACTCACGGTATAAAATCGGTGCGATGCTTTTAGATACGAACGATCCGACGAAAGTCATCGCCCGGTCAACCACGCCCATCATAGAACCCACTGAGCACTATGAAAATGGTGGATTGAAATATGGCGTCGTGTATCCCTGCGGTTCAGTCATTATGAATAATCAGCTGATTGTGTATTACGGAGGATCAGATACGGTAGTGTGTGCGGCAACTGCACCTCTGCCGGTTTTCTTGGATGCATTGAAAAATGAAGCATCATCACAATTACAACCTGTCTCTCTCGTTCATCGACCTTCTCTCAGTAATTAAGCTATGATTCAAACAAAACGTCTTCCTGAAAATCCTATTCTTACTCCCAACCGTGATAACGAATGGGAATCAAAAGCTGTCTTTAATGGTTCCATTGTGAAGGTTAATGAGCTCTATCATATGGTCTACCGTGCCATGTCATCAAGACATCTTCATTATGGTCACGAAATGAATGTGTCTTCTATCGGAACTGCGCAAAGTGCTGACGGAATTCATTTTCATAATCGCCGGCTCTTGCTTTCACCAGATGCTGAATGGGAAAAGTTTGGTTGTGAAGATCCTCGCATCACCACTTTTGAAGGTAAGCAGTATATTTTGTACACGGCATTATCCAACTTTCCCCCCGCGCCATATGACATAAAAATAGCAATGGCAGTGACCTATGACTTCAAATCGATTGAGGCTAAACATCAACTGACGACCTTTAACTCCAAGGCCGGCGCGCTATTCCCTGAACGAATTAATGGAAAAGTTGCAATGATTATGTCTGTTAATACGGACAATCCGCCAACGTATATTGCATGTGCACTGGCCGATCGAATTGAAGATTTTCAGTCTCCGCAGTTTTGGGAAGCATGGTTACCGACATCGCGTAATTTTTCTTTGAATCTCACGAGAAGTGATGCTGATCATGTGGAGATGGGAGCTCCTCCGCTCAAAACTGAACATGGCTGGCTTATTATGTATTCATATATCACCAATTACTTTAAACCACCAATGACGTTTACCATAGAAGCAGTACTGCTTGATAGTAATGATCCTCTGAAAATCATTGGTCGTACAGGACGCGCGTTACTTTTTCCACAAGAATACTACGAATTATTTGGTGAAGTTCCGAATGTCGTATTTCCGACAGGAGTATATCGTTTAGAGAATACGTTAGCAGTGTACTATGGGGCAGGAGATACCTCGATATGCCGGGCGGATGTGAATTATAAAGAACTCATTGAGGAAATGACAACATCAAAAAGTGAGGAGCCGGTAAAATTGGCCCGATATAAGGGTAATCCAATACTGTCACCCACTGCCGAACATGCATGGGAAGAGCGGGCAACGTTTAATCCAACAGCCGTTTATTTAGAGGATAAAGTTCATATTTTATATCGGGCACTGAGTGCCAAAGATGTTTCAACGATTGGACTTGCGGTGAGTCGTGACGGTTTTCATATTGATGAGCGGCTTCCTGAACCAATTTATGTCCCTCGGGCACCGTTTGAAATGGGAGAAGATGGACCATACGGTTGTGAAGACCCGCGCATTACCCGTATCGATGACCAGTTGTATATGTGTTACACCGCATATGGCGGAGGAGGAAAAGCTTCTGTTGCGCTTACGTCAATAACGGTTGCTGATTTTCTCAAACGACAGTGGAACTGGAAAATGCCAATCATTATTTCTCCTCCGGGAATTTTTGACAAAAACGCCTGCGTGCTTCCGGAAAAAATCAATGATCGGTATGCCCTCTTTCATAGGATCGATCATTATATTTGGGTGGCATATGCTGATACTCTCAATTTCGATAAAAAGAAATGGATTGAGGGACAAATCGTGTTAAAACCACGGCATGACAGTTGGGATAGCCTAAAAATTGGTATTGCCGGCATTCCCGTTAAATCAGAAGCAGGGTGGGTGCTTCTCTATCATGGGTTGTCCCGACAGGATAATAAGTATCGCGTCGGCGCAGTGCTTCTTGACGTAACCGATTTGGATCATGTGTTATCTCGACTAGACGAGCCTATTCTTGAACCAGTTGCTCCGTATGAAGTAGAAGGAGACCGACCCGACACGGTTTTCCCC
>JACQMD010000137.1 GCA_016203755.1 Candidatus Roizmanbacteria bacterium | reverse complement strand
CATCTGCCGTGATAATTTCCGGGTGCACTTCAAGCGCACGCTCGTTTAATCCTAACAGAAATAAACCGGATAGCGTCCTGACACGGGATAGTGCCACATATCCCTGTCCGTACTCAAACGCGGCAGACAAATCAATAATGGCAGAATCAAGTGTCATGCCCTGGCTTTTATGTACGGTAATCGCCCAGGCAAGACGAAGCGGGATTTGGGTAATGCTTGCAAGCACACGCCCGTTTTCCTCTATTGACCACTCCATAGGGACAACGCCAATTTTTCTGCCCTGTTTTGTCATCACCACTGGCAATTCATCTTCAAAACCGACGACTTCTCCCAGCGTTCCGTTTACAAACCCTTCTTCGTAGTTATTCTTGGTAAACATAACATGCGCACCTTTTTTCAACGTAAGTTTTTCCGGAGAAAGGCATCCTTTCTTCAGTTGCTCCACCAGTGCCTTATTTCCTTGTGATGCCATATAAAACACCTGTTCATCCCCGGGAAGCGCTTGAAGCTTCACCGCATTGACGCGGTCGACATCGGCATTGTGTGAGTACAGGCGCGTCATAGCACCCTCAAAATTGACGGAAACTTTTCTCGTCAATAGCCGGGAATAATCCTCTGATGAATTTGTGCCGCTTCGCACAGCAGTAAGAAGTGAGGTAAAACGTACATCTTCCTGCCGGTGCTGCTCTTTTAAATAACAAACGACGGGATTGGCTTCCGTCCATGCAGGAGACTCAAATGCAAATTGCGCCTGCTCGTCTTTTCCGGAAACGGGCGGCAACTGGAAAAAGTCTCCGACAAAGACAACTTGTATGCCGCCAAACGGATTATTGTTTTCGCGAAGGGCACGAAGGGCACGATCCACCACAGAAAGCACTCGTGCCTCAAGCATGGAAATCTCGTCAATAACCAAAACGCTGGTCTTTTGAACCCGGCTCACCAGCCTGGTGATACCATGAAGTGCCGCAAGGTCGCGTTCGGAAATCTCTTTTCGAATGCCAATCCCACTCCATGAATGAATGGTCATGCCACCCAGGTGAGTTGCTGCAATACCGGTAGAGGCAGTAACCGCAACAGCAATCCCGTGTTCACGAAGATAGTGGATATACTGGTTGACGGTATGGGTTTTCCCGCTCCCTGGCTCCCCGGTTAAAAAAACATTGGCTCCTGTTTTTACAATTGACAACGCCTGGTTTTGGGTCATGAATTAGTATGAAGTATAGCAAATGAAGAGGCTGAAAGCCCTGAGAGTTCGATAGACTCCTGCAAGAGACTGAGCTGGCTCTGGGCGACACGTTGAGAACCTATGAATGGACAAAACCATATCAACCACTCGATTATAGCTACAATTATATGCAGAGGAGCTAATACAGGTCAAGGAGCTGAAAAATGCTATTTTCTATGCAACGTACCAAGCTTCAAAAGAATACTCAAAATTAACCTCATTTACCATTGCGAAAGCTGTTCTGGCAAAGGAAAGCGAAAATTACACCGTTACGGTCATTATTGACGGGTTAAATGACAAAGAACGAGATGTGGTAAGGGAAGAGTTGAAGAAACTGAAGATAAAATACAGGAAAATCCGAGGTATGAAAGATGAGCAGAATATTTTCCTTCGATTATCTGATGCTATGGCAGGTTTCTTGCGTGAAGTCTATGAAAGGAAAGAATACACTAAACAGTTTATAAAACGCTTTGAGAAGGCAAGTATTGTTACTGAGACATAAAAAAACCAGGCTGTCTAGACCTGGCAACCCCCGCTCAGCGGGGCTGGCTCTATTCTCTTGCGAGACAGCGACCATACGGACGTTTTCAAGCATGCTTATCGTATCACATCTAACCTGAATCGGTCAAGTGTCATTTTGTGGAGTCCACAAAATGCGTTGTGGGTACCACAAACTATCCAAAAATTGACGACTCACCGATGCCTCTTTCTTCTTCTTACTCCATCTTTTTATTTCCCGTTCTCTTCGCATTGCTGAAGTCATATCTTTGTGTTGCTCCACATAGACGAGCCTGACCGGTCTTCTGGATCGTGTGTACCGCGATGCTTTTGCATTGCTGGTATTATGCTCCTTCTCTCTCCGTTTCGGATCAGTGCTTATACCGGAGTAGAGTGAGTTATCCCTGCAGCGGAGAATGTAGAAGTAGTACATGAAAATTACTGATTAAAAGACATTGAGAACTAATCAGTTCCCTCAATATAAGCATGATATCCTTGTAGCATGATTTTTACCTTAGGTACTATTTTAATCTCGTCAAGACTATTAACTAAAGAGATAAATTCATTGCTAGAGCTATAACCAAAGACAATTCCTACTAATGAATGAGTTATATCAAGATAT